>NZ_RZQG01000490.1:0-4556 GCF_003998635.1 Mesorhizobium sp. M7D.F.Ca.US.004.03.1.1 | reverse complement strand
CTTCTCCCCCTGGGGGAGAAGGTGGCCTCGCGAAGCGAGGTCGGATGAGGGGTGTTTTAGGGAATGCCAACGCCTCACTCCGCTGGAACACCCCTCAACCGTCTCGGCGCGGCGCGCCGATCCACCTTCTCCCACAGGGGGAGAAGGGAAGAGCCGTCGCGCCCGATCCGAAAAACCGCGTCCGAACAATGCCATACAGTCGCCACCTCGCAACGTGATTCAGGTATCCCCCATGTCCCGTCACGTCACCTTCATGACCATCGACGATGCCGAGCACTATTCGCCGCAGGAGCGCGCGGCGATCGTTGCCGCCTATCCGGCGCATGAACGCGAGGCCCGCGCGCGCGGCATTCCGGTGCTGGGCTCCGGCCGTATCTTTCCGGTGGCCGAGGCGCTGATCGCCTGCGAGCCGTTTCGGCTGCCGCGCTACTGGCCGAGGCTGGGCGCGCTCGATTTCGGCTGGGACCATCCGTCGGCCGCGGTCGAACTCGCCTGGGATACGGAGGCCGATGTCGTCTATGTCACCAAATCAGCGCGGGCCTCGCAGCAGACGCCGGCGATGCAGACGCTGACGCTCAAACCCTGGGGCGAATGGCTGCCCTTCGCCTGGCCGCGCGACGGCCGTCGCGAAACGCTGGAAGGGGCGGGCGTGGCGCTCGCCCGGCAGTATGCCGCGCACGGGCTGAACATGCTGACCCGCCACGCACAATTCCCCGACGGGTCGGTCTCGGTCGAGGCCGGGCTGATGGAAATGCTCGACCGTATGCAGAGCGGCCGCTTCAAGGTGTTTTCGACGCTGGCCGACTGGTTCGAGGAGTTTCGGCTTTTTCATCGCAAGGACGGCCAGGTGGTCAAGCTGCGGGATGATCTGATGGCGGCGACACGCTATGGCGTGATGATGCTGCGCGAGGCGGTGGTGGATCCGGCGGAGTTCAAGGCAGCGAGAAGGCCGGTAGGGCAGAGCGATCCGCTGGGGGCGTTTCGGTGAGGCGCGGAGCGCCTATTACCTCATTCCCGGGCCTGGCTTGACCCGAGGTCGACTCCCTAACGTTACAGCGTAGCGACAGTTCGTGTTGATCGACACACATCTGCAACGCATGAGATCGAGCACATCGAAAGACTGTCGCAAGGCGGATGCATAGCTATATCATTGGATTCATGCTCCATTAGCCAATTGGAATCATTTTGGCGCGGTCCGATATACTATTTATCGCAAAATTGCTATGGCAAATTGGACATATCGATGCTATGATGACGGAAGGCCGTCAAACCTTTGGCAGCGATGGTATGATGATACTCCGCAAGCACGAGGCGCGCACAATGCCGCTTTTGAAATGCTCGAACAGCTAGAAATCTGGGCGCCTCCAAATTTTAAGCCACTAAAAGGTGAGTACAAAGGCCTGCATGAAGTGAAATTCTTTGGCAGAGACCACAAGCAGTGGCGAATCTTTGGGAAGGCTGACCAGAAGAATCAGAGCTATTTGGCTTTGAGCGTAGGTTTTCACAAAGACAAAGAATACACACCTAGTAATATTCTGGCAAAAGCCAAGGAACGTCTGACAGAAATTTATTCAAATCCAAAGAAGGCAAAAACTTGTGATCGCCCTGGCAGAAACCCTTAAGCGTTATTTGGATAAGGACTATCGCGATGGATATGTGCAAACGCGTGTTCGGGCCGGTGTTGCATATCAGATAAAGGCGCTTCGGCGGAAATTTGGCCTTTCACAAAGTGAAATGGCGCAGCGTACAGAAAAGAAGCAAAGCGTAATTTCCCGACTGGAGAATACAGAATACGGAAAGGTCACGGTGCAGACGCTTCTTGATATCGCAAGCGGATTGGACGTTGCATTGCTTGTCCAGTTTGTCTCTTACCCGGATTTCTTGAAGCGTACAGCGGACATGTCCGATAAAGCGCTTCAGCCAGACACGATTCACGAGAGCTTCAACGCAGCGCGCCGTGATAATTCCCAGACAATCGACTATCGGAAATTTAATCCGGTGCTTTCACCAATGTCTGCGCAGGTCCGCAATATTTTTGACAACCAAAATCAGAACGTTCGACAATTGGGTCTGGTTGAAAGCCAGAGGAATCAAATTGGCGCTAATGACCACAAACAGGAATTGAGACAGTGAAATTGGTGTCTATCGAGATAACACGCGTCACCTCCCTTTTCCTATCGAGCCGCCTAGAGGGACAGTTGTATCTGCCTGCCGCTACTGCCGACTTCGCTCAGAAATATGAATTTGTCGAATTTCCGAAAACCTTGGAGGAAATGCGGAAGGCCAAAGTTGAATTTCGTCACGGCCGTTTCAATAATATTTCAATTGAATCTGTTGACCTCTACAACGATGGCGTGGTGATAACGTCACGGGCGAGTAGCAACGTCTTGGACGAATTTCTTATTGATGTTCTGGCCTATATGTCGGAGCGCTGGCACGCCACTTTTACAAAGGCTTTCCCTATAGATAGGATGTACGAGTCGACTCTCACATTTCATAGCGACAAGGACGTGCTAAAACTGCTTGCCGCGTTGAACAATATCAGTCGTTCTATCTCGAACAGGCTGAACGCCACAACCGGAGCGGCTATTGACTACTATCCCTTTGGTATCGGGTTGAGCGCCGATCACGCCAAGATACCGTCTTTGAAGCCGATCCCGTTCCGTATAGAAAGACGCGAAGGGGTCGATTTTGGCGCCAATATCTACTTCAGCGCAGCGCCGCTAAAGACAGACGACCACATTGAAATTCTCAATGAGTGGGAAAGGTCAGTCTAAGCGCTTTTATCGGCCTTCGCCGACTCCCCGGCGATGTCGGCGCCCCGCTCTGACGTCATATTCTCTGCGCGCTTTTCCGCCTCTCGTGCCAGCCCCAAGGCAGTGGCGCCTTGCCGTATCAACCGGTTTCCGCCACGTCAGCTTCGCTGACGAAAGTCCATCCATGCCCCGCATCATCCCCGCCACGTTGCGCGACCTCTCCTACGTCGCCGCCAACCTGCGCCCCGAAGACCGCGCCGAGATCGATTGCCAGCTTGACCATTGGTCGCTGGCGCCGATGTGACCCATGTCCCAGCTCCTACTCCACGATCTTCCAATAAGAATCCTTGCGGATCACCTTGCCGTCGCGGAACGTGTAGAAGTCGCAACCCCGGACTTCCTTTTTCACGCCCTCGCGGGTGGTGCCGGTGAGGGTCCATTTGGACATGCCGGTGTCGGCGGCCTCGTCTGCAAAGTGCTCAGCCTTGCCGTAGTGGACATCGGGCAGGCCTTCGAAGCGTGTCGCCAGCGCGTCCCATACGCTGCGCTTGCCCTCGTAACGCGTTCCCCAGGGCTCGGCGCCCCTCGGCATCTCCAGGACGCAGTCGTCGGCAAAGAACGCCATGATGCGATCGAGATCGTGCGCGTTGAAGGCTTCGCATAGCTCCGTCAGTGTCGCTCGAATGTCCATTCGCCCGTCTCCTGCCGTCGATGTCCGAAGTAGGTCACTGGCGACGGGGCCGGTCAAGGGCGCAAGCGGCCGAGACTCCGCCCGAAAGCGGGAAGTGCAACCCATTGCTCAGGCCTGCCCATGACCGTCCGCATCATCCCCGCCACGCTGCGCGACCTCTCTTATATCGCCGCCAATCTTCGCCCTGAAGACCGGGCCGAGATCGACTGCCAGCTCGACCATTGGTCGCCGGCGCTGCTGGCGCTGGCGGCGTTGCAGGGGTTTGCCTATGTCGCGGAACTCGACGGCAATCCGGAAGCCGGGTTTGGCGCCGCCGAACAGCGCGGCGGGCTGTGGATCGCCTGGAGCTGGGGCACGCGCCGCATGCGGCGCTGCGTGCCTGGCATTACCGGGTTCTTTCACGCCGTGCTGGGGCCGCAGGTATCCGCGCGCGGCGCCTGGCGGGTCGAGGCCCGCGCCTTGGCCGCCAACGATCTCGCGCTGCGCTGGCTTGGCCGGCTGGGCGCCACGCAACGCTGCCTGCTGCCTGGCTATGGCCGCAACGGCGAAGATTTTTTCCTCTACGACTGGACAAGAGAAGGCTGGAACCATGTGTCTGTTGCAAAAACCACCGGAACTGAAGCCGCTGCCGCCAACGCCGACGGCGCAGGACAAGGACGTGCAGGCGCGCGAGGCGGCACTGCGGGCTGAGCTCGAACAGCGTCAGGGCACAGCCAGCACCATCAAGACCGACCTCGCGCCAGGCAGCCTCACCGGCCAGCGCCGCGTGCTGCTGGGGCTTTAGACCATGACCGCGATGAAGCGCAGTTTCAGGAAGCGCGTGTGGGATTGGTGGGTGTGGCGACGGCATGCGCGGGTGATGAGAAGGCGGGGGTGATCTCCCCCCTCGAGGGGGAGATCAGCTCGCCTTTTTCGCAAAAGCCCAGACCATCAGCGGGTATTCCTCGTCGTTGCTGAGATCCCGCCACAGACCGTAGGCACGCACGGGGCCGCCGATATGGGCCCTGGCGCAGGCCTTGTTGCCCCAGCCGTGGACCTTGACGTTGGCTTCCGCGAAGCCGCCCTCGACCATCAGCTGCTTGAGGCCGGCGGGGGTCCATCTGTTGTAG
>NZ_RZQG01000048.1:0-15807 GCF_003998635.1 Mesorhizobium sp. M7D.F.Ca.US.004.03.1.1 | reverse complement strand
GCATTCGCCGGCGTTGAAGAAGCCGCCGAACACCGCCGCGTCGGCGGCCGCTTCGAGGTCGGCGTCGGGGAAGACGATCTGGCCGTTCTTGCCGCCAAGCTCCATCGAGACTTTCTTCAGCGATTGCGCAGCCGAGGCCATCGTCATCTTGCCGACCCGGGTGGAGCCGGTGAATGACACCATCTCGACCAGGGGATGGCCGACCATCGGCGCACCGACATCGGCGCCAAGGCCGGCGAGGATGTTGACGACGCCGGCGGGCAGGCCGGCCTGCATCAGGATATCGCCGAGCACGAAGGTCGAGGCTGAGGTCATTTCGCTCGGCTTGACGACGGCCGTGCAGCCGGCGGCAAGCGCGAAGGGCAGTTTCTGGCTGACGATGAGGAACGGGAAATTCCACGGCGTGATGATCGAGACGACGCCGATCGGTTCGCGCAGCACGACGCCCAGCATGGCGTCGCCGAGATTGGCGTAGGATTCTCCATGCAGTGTGCGGGCAAGCGAGGCGGCATAGCGCCAGATGTCGACGGCGCCACCGATCTCGCCGCGTGCCTGGGCGATCGGCTTGCCGGATTCCAGCGCGTCGAGCCGGGCGATGTCTTCCAGCCGCGCCTCGATCAGGTCGGCCGCCTTGAGCAGGATCGCGGCGCGCTCGGCAGCCTTGATGCGCGGCCATGGGCCGGTCTCGAAAGCCCTGTGCGCGGCCTGCATTGCGGCTTCCACTTCGGCCTCGCCGGCCTGCGCATAGTGCGAAACGGTGAAGCCGTGGCCGGGGCTCTGGCGCGCAATCGTACGGCCGTCGCGGGCATCGACATGCTTGCCGTCGATCAGCAGCTTGTACCCCTTCGGCGCCTGGGACGCCTCGGCCGGCATGGAAATCTTGAGGGGTGCGTTCATGTGTTTCCTCTAGGATCTCGAAAAGGCCGGCTTCTGCTTGGCCTTGAAGGCACCGACACCGGCCTTGAGGTCGCCGGTCATGGCGATGAAGCCGCTGGCCAGCGCTTCCGTGGCGGCGGCGCTTTCCTCACCTTCGGCGACCGCGATCATCAGCTTGGCGGCTTCCGTCGCCAGCGGTCCGCGCTCGGCGATCTTTTCGGCCCAGGCCTTGGCTTCGTCATGTGCCTTGCCGGTCTCGACCACCCGATCGACCACGCCCAGGGCCAGCGCTTCAGCCGCGAGAAGGATCTCGCCGCCCAACGCCATGCGCCGCACCGTCTGCGCGCCGAAACGGCGCACGGCGCGCTGCGTTCCGGACCAGCCCGGCACGACACCGATCGAGGTTTCGGGGAAGCCCAATTTCACCTGTGTCTCCGCCACGCGGAAATCACAAGCCACAGCCAGTTCCAGGCCGCCGCCCAGCGCATGGCCGGACAAAACGGCGATGGTCGGCTGCCGCAACCGCGCCAGCCGGTCGAAGACGCGGTGGCCGTAGCGCACCCATTGCACCTGGAAATCGGCGGCACTCATCTGCGCCCACGCCTCGACATCACCGCCGGCGCAAAAGCCCTTGCCTTCGCCGCGCAGCAGCACGACGCGCACGCCGTCCGCGCCCTCGGCCGCGTCGAGCGCTGTCTCCAGCGCGCGCAGCATCGGGATGTCGAGCGCGTTGAATTTCTCTGGCCGGCGCAACGTGACGATGCCGATGGCGCCATCCTGTTCGAAGGTGACTAGAGACTCAGCCATACGCCCCTCCGAGCGAGGCGCCGCCATTCAGCGATAGGCCGATCGGCTGGTCCAGGTAGAGAGCTCCCGGTGTCGTCTTGAGGTCCTTGGCAACGCCCAACGGAATTTCCGACTGCGCTAGCACATCGCGCTGCAGATCGATGCCCGGGGCGAGTTCGGTGACGACCAGACCTTCCGGCGTCAGCTTCATCACGCAGCGCTCGGTGACATAGGTGATGTCCTGTCCCTGCGCGACCGCCCGCTTGCCCGAAAACGAGATGTGCTCGACCTCCGCGACGACCTTCTTGACCTTGCCCTCCTGGTCGATGCGGATGCCGCCATCGGCCAATGAGAGTTTTGCCCCGGCGTTGAAGAAGCCGGAGAAGACGATCTTCTTCGCCCGTGCGGTGATGTCGACAAAGCCGCCGGCGCCGGCCGTCACATGCGGCCGTGCCGAAAGTTTCGAGACGTTGACCGAGCCATGGCGGTCGATCTGCAGGAAGGACAACAGCGAGGCATCGAAGCCGCCGGCCTGGAAGTAGATGAACTGGTGTGGCGAGGGCATGAAGGCGTCGGCGTTCGACGAACAGCCGAATTTGAAGTCGAGCAGCGGCACGCCGCCGACCGCGCCCTGTTCGATCACCCAGGTGACCTTGCCGTGCTGGCCTTCCTCGAGAAGGATGCGCGGCACATTGGCCGAGATGCCGAAGCCGATGTTGACGGCCATGCCGTCGCGCAACTCCATGGCGACGCGGCGCGCGATCACCTTCTGGACGTTCATCTCGGCGTTGCGGAAACTCGACAGCGGCCGGAAGATTTCTCCGGAGATCGCCGGGTCGTAGGATGTCAGCGTCGTCTGCAATTGGTCGGGCGCGACGACGATGTGGTCGACCAGGACGCCGGGCACGCGCACGTCATGCGGTTTCAGCGTGCCGTTCTCGACGACGCGCTTGACCTGCGCGATGACGACACCGCCATTGTTGCGGGCGGCGAGCGCCTGTTCGAGGCCGCCGAGATAGGCGCCCTCATGCTCATAGGTGAGGTTGCCGCGCTCGTCAGCCGACGTGGCGCGGATGATCGAGACCTGCGGGACGATGGAACGGAAATAGAGCCATTCCTCGCCGTCGAACTGCTGCACCGAGACGATCGGTTCGCTGGCGGCGGCGTTCATGGCGCAGCCCTGGTGGCGCGGGTCGGCGAAGGTGTCGAGGCCGACCTTGGTCAGCACGCCCGGCCGCTTGGCGGCGGCCTCGCGGTGCATGTCGAACAGGATGCCGGACGGCACGTTGTAGGCGGCGACCGAATTGTCGCCGATCATCTTCCAGATCTGCGGCGGTTCGGAAGAGGAGGGGCCGGACGGGTAGGAGCCGCACAAAGTGCGCTTCAGCAGGCCGGGCTTGGCCAAATGGTCGATACCCCTAATGCCATACATGTCGCCGGCGGCGATCGGGTGCAGCGTGGTGATGTTCTTTGGATGGCCTTCGGCGTCGAAGCGTTCGCCGATCGCGGCCAGCACGGCGTCGGGGCAGCCGAGGCCGCTCGACGACGACACGGATACGACCATGCCGTCCTTGATCAGGCCCGCTGCCTGCGCTGCCGAAACGATCTTGCTCAATTCATGCTCCCGAGTTTCGGGTCGATCTTGACGGCCTTGCCGGAACTGGCCGATTGAAGTGCCGCCTCGGCTGATGCCAGCGACCAGATGCCGTCCTCTCCGGTGGCGGCAGGGTGGCCCTGGCCGCTGATCGCGGCATGGAACTGGTGCACAGATCTTGTGTAGAGATCATCGCGGTCGAAGCTCAGTTGTTCCTCGCCCTTGGCAGTGCGCAACAGCACCAAACCGTCGGGCTTCTGGGTCATCACATTGCTGGCGATCAGCGAGCCTTCCGAACCGTGCACCTCGAAGCCGGTGCCGGCGAATTTGGTGGTGAAGCCCTCATGCGACTGGGCGATGACGCCCGATTTGAAGCGCCAGATGCACACGGCGCCATCCTCCAGGCCGCTGCCGGCCATGCCGGCCGACTGCGTGAAGCAGGACACCTCTACCGGGTCGTCGCCGAGCACGAAGCGCAGCGTGTCGGCGTCATGCACGGTGATGTCGAGCACCACGCCGCCGCCCGCCTCGGGCCTAGTGATGCGCCAGCCCTGCAGATTTTCAGGCAGATAGACGGAATGGAAGACGCGCGCGGCGATCGGCTTGCCGATGCGGCCGGCGGCGGTGGCGTCCCGCATGGCGCGGTGCGCGCCGGCGTTGCGCAGATGATGATTGGTGCCGAGCACGATGCCGGCAGCCTTGGCGGCGGTTACCATCTTTCGGGCATCGGCACTGGTCAGCGCCAGCGGCTTTTCGCACAGCACGTGCTTTCCAGCCTTGATGGCAGCGAGCGCCTGCTCGAGGTGCAATTCGTTGGTGGTTGAGATGTAGACGGCGTCGATGTCGGCGCCGAGCAGGGCATCAAGCGTCGAGACGGCAAGCGGAATGTTGTTTTCCCCGGCATAGGCGGTGGCGCGCTCCGGGCTGGAGCTCATCACCGCGGCGATCTCGCCATTGCCTTGCGCGCGGATGGCGCTGATCATGAACTGTCTGGCGATCGTGCTGGCGCCGATCAACCCCCATCTGACGCTCATGCCGCGCCCCCCGAACCTGCAGGCCTGTTTCGGGTGCGGCGATCCGGGCCACAGCTTTCCCTGACCACGAGATTGACCGCGCCGATATGATCCTCGGCCCGCGTGGTGCGCGACTGGATCATTTTCAGCATGACATGCGCAGCGCGTTCGCCAAGGCCCGCCGAGTCCACCGCGACGCTGGTCAGAGCCGGCATGTAGTGCTCGGCCTCGACCACATCGTCGAAGCCGACGACGGCGAAATCAGCTCCCGGCTCAAGCCCGCGCTTGCGCAGCGCCAGCATGGCGCCAAAGGCAACCGCGTCGTTGAAGCACAGGGCCGCGGTCGGCGGTTCAGCCATTGCGAGAGCGGTTTCCAGGCACGCAATGCCACCTTTGCGGCTGGTCTCGCCCTCGAAGATCAGTATGTCGCGGGCGGCGATGCCAAGCGTCTCGCAGGCCTCACGAAAGCCACCCAGCCGTTCGTGATAGACCACGAGGTCGGACGAGCCGCCGAAGAAGGCCAGCCGGCGATGCCCCTTGCCGATGAGATGGGCGGCGGCAAGATAGGCGCCGCGATGATTGTCGGGCGCGATCACCGGGATGCGGCTTTCCGGCAGCCGGCGCATGGCGAAGACGACCGGCACGCCCGCCGTCTCGATCCGCCGGAAGGCGCCCGGCGTCGTGCCGCGTGCCGGTGACACGATGAGGCCGGCGACGCCTTGCTCCATCAGCGATTTCAGCACTTCTTCCTGGCGCACCGGATTTTCCGCCGTGTTGGCGATGAACGGCACGATGCCGGCCGACTGGAAGACGCGTTCCATGCCGACCGCCAGTTCCGCGAAAAAAGGATTGGTGAGATCGTTGATGACCATGCCGATGACGTTCGAATGAGCCTTGCGCAGATTGGCGGCGCCGCGATTGTAGACGTACCCGACATCCTCGATCGCCTTGCGAACCTTGCTTGTCGTCTCAGGCCGGATCAGCCCGCTGCCCTGGAGCACAAGCGATACCGTCGATTTGGACACGCCTGCTTGACGGGCGATGTCGAATATCGTCGCCTTGGCTCGGCTGGCCATCCAGATGCATCCTCCCAGCTTCATGATCAAAATCTATTGGAACGTTCTAATCATCGGTTCGATCCTGAGTCAATCAGGATTTTCTCTCAGCCTGGAAGATCGATGGTACGTACTAAAATGACATAGCCTGCAAGGCTTTCCCTGTTGCGATGCAGCATTTGCCTGTGAATGAGCTCTGAATCTTAAAGGTTCTTGATTTATTGGAACGTTCCATTTATAGGCGCGGCAAAGGGAGAGATCGATGGACATTTCCTTGCCTGGTGAGGGTGGCGGCAGCGAACGCTACACGCTGGTCGGCAAACCCGTGCAGCCGGTGATCGGGGCGCGGTTTTCGCGCATCGCCTATGCCGCAGCACACGTCGTTGCCGATCCGCTTGCGATGACCGATCCGTGGTCCAGGCCGGTGGTCGACTGGGACAGGACGATGGCGTTTCGGCGCCATCTGTGGCGGCTCGGCTTCCGCATCGCCGAGGCGATGGACACGTCGCAGCGCGGCATGGGTTTCGACTGGGCAAATGCACAGCAACTGATCCGCCGCTCGATCGCCGAGGCGCGCACCGTTGCCGGCGCCGATCTCGCTTCGGGCGCCGGGACCGACCATCTGGCGCCGAGCGCCGCCAAAACAATCGACGACGTCATCAAGGCCTATGAAGAGCAGTTTGCCTTCATCGAAGGGCTCGGTGGCAAGGCGATCATGATGGCCAGCCGGGCGTTGGCAGCGGTGGCCAAGGGCCCGGATGACTATGTCAGCGTCTACGACCGCATCCTGTCCCAGGCCTCCGGCAAGGTCATCCTGCATTGGCTGGGCGACATGTTCGATCCGGCGCTCAGGGGCTATTGGGGCAGCAGCGATTTCGAGACCGCGCTCGACACAGTGGTTGCCATTATCGAACGCCACGCCGGCAAGGTTGAGGGGATAAAAATCTCGCTGCTCGATGCCGGCAAGGAGGTTGCGCTCAGGAACCGCCTGCCGGACGGCGTCGTCATGTTCACCGGCGACGACTTCAACTATCCCGAACTGATCGCCGGCGACGAGAAAAGACATTCGCATGCGCTGCTCGGCATTTTCGACGCCATCGCGCCAGTCGCCAACGCAGCACTGGCGAAGCTGGCGGAGAGGGAACGAGCCGGCTATGACGCATTGATGGCGCCGACCGTGCCGCTATCGCGAAAAATCTTCGAGGCGCCGACCGAGTACTACAAGGCCGGCATCGTCTTCATGGCCTGGTTGAATGGCCATCAGGACCATTTTGCGATGGTCGGCGGCATGCAGTCGGCGCGCGGCATTGTTCATTATACCGATGTTTTCCGCCTTGCTGACCAGGCAGGATTGCTGGCCGATCCGGAGCTGGCGGTTGCCAGAATGAAGAGTCTTTGCGCCGTGGCGGGCGTTTGAGCCGGGAGGATTCCCTCGCGGATATGACGTCCTGGCTTCTAACGCCGTCGCCACAGCCAAAAAGGCGCGATCGCCTCATCTGGATGAAAAATGGGCTTGGTCGACCTTCCCAGGTCGCCAGGTGGCATCCCCACAGGATCATGGTTCGCCAGGTCGAGAAGCAGCGGCCAAAGCCGATCCGGATCGACAGTTTCGGCCGACATGGTGTGTGGCTTGTTCTCGTGGGCAACAAGCCAGTGCAGTGCCTGAACCAGTCCCAGTCCCTCGGCTGTCTTGTGCTGCCAGAGATTGTCGCCGACAGAAGACAGGACACGGGCCAGCGACGTCCAGCCTTGCAGGGTAAACATGGCGTAGTGCCTGGGGCGCGTTCGGGACAGTTCCCTGGGCAATGAACCGTCGGCCGCGACCTGGGCCGCGAGTCTCTCCCGAGCATAAAGGCCGATCTTGGCCAGCATGGCGCTGTCGCCAAGAAATGTGGCGATCGATGCCCGCTGCAAATCGTAGAACGTCCCTTGATTGCTGCTGCTGTAGAAGGCGGTTGCGGCTGCCGGCGCGATGTCCAGCCATTCGCAGTAGGAACCGAGCCAGGCTCTGAACGCCCTGCGATCCTCATCGCCCAGCACTCCTGTTCGCTCGATCAGGCGCACGGCATCCAGGAAGAAATAGAAATCCTTCAGTTCGATGATGCCGTAGCCGGACCCTTCATTGTCGTCGTGGCCCGACCGCACCTGCGCATAGCGCAAATGCGGATTCATTCTTGTCCTGGGATCGATAAACCATGCGCGGATGAGCCTCGCGGCGTGGACGGCATAGTGATGTCCACCAAGCACGGTTGCGGCCAGCGCAAGCACGGTTGTGTCGTCGAAGACGCGCTGCAAGCGCGTACGATCGTGGGCTTCGCTTCCTGCTTCATACAATGCCGTGCCGGGCACGCGTTCGCCATCGCGCTGAACATAAGGCAGGCCATCGGGTCTGTCGGGGTCGGGCCACCAATAGGGCGCTGGGTGAAAATAGTCCTGGGGGTCTCCGCTGGGGGCCAGGCCAGCCTTGTCGAGCACGCTGAACGGACCGCGGGCAAGCGCCTGGCCGGCCGCGGCTTCGAGATGGCGCAGGATGGTCGTGTCCTTCACCGCATGGGCCAGGGCGTCTTCGTCATAAAAAGTTAGGCGGGAAGCATCAAGCCGAGCGGCGATCGCTCTGGCGTCGCATTGATCGACCATGTCGACGATCGCCTGGTCGCGGCTGACCAGGCGCGCGACGAAGCCGGTCTTGCCGATCTCCAGATGCGAGCGCCCTGAATCCAGACGCGCCACCCAGCCCGCTTTCTGGAACAGCCCGGCATCCGCTGCCCGGGCCGGGCGTGGAAAATCCCAGGCGTCGTCGCGGTAGCGATCCCAGGAGCCGGGAACCCCCAACCTCCACAGCATCTCGATTTTCGGGCGCCTTCCGTAGCCATAGTTTTCGTCGAACAGATGCGTGGTATCGGCTCGAAATATGATCTGCGGCTCTTCCTCGGCCGGCGGCTGGAAACCCTGGTCCAGCAGAAGCGCGTTGTCGACAATGCGCGCCATGGGCACCACAGCGTATGGAAGGTGCGGGTTTTTCTCGATCGCGGACCGTATCCGCTGGAACGCAGACCCTGCCAGGTAGCAGTTCCCGTCCCAGGGCATCAGCCATTTTGCCTTGCCGCGGGCAATCGCCAGCGCGGCGTTGCGAGCTCCATTGTTGTTCATCACATAGAGGTTCTTGCTGCGGCGAATGTACGTTTCGTAACGCCCGGACTGTGCTCCGCTCGCCCGGCCTTTCTCCGAGAATCTGAGGTCGCCGGCAGCAAGCCGATCGACGTCCCAGGATATCTTCCGGTACGCATCGAGCTCGAAGGGGATTGTGTGAAAATTCTGGAGGCGGCTTTCGAGCAGGCCGATGATCCGGGCTTCCTCGTCGGTGTCGACTATCCGGTTGACGATCCAGAATTTTTCGCATCCCTCGAAGGCCGGTTCGTTTTCCAGGATGAACAGCACGTTGTCGTATGACTGGCCTTTGCGGTGTCGCGGTTCCAGATCGTTGCCGATGATCCGGATGAGCATGAAGGTGTCGGCAATCCGCGAGATCGCCGACGCCGCGTAAGTTTCGCGGGCCGCCTCGATCCGCTTGCCGAGGCCGCGTCGGTATTCAACGTTCTGCTTTGCCGAAATGAGCGCGCTGCTCAATGTCGACCACGGTGATTGCAATTGGGTGCGCACGCGTTTCAGTTCGCGATAGATCTTCGGCCAGGGCGACAGCTTTGCCTTTCCAGGCCGTGAAGTCATGGCAGCATGTCGGGAGCCCAGGTCCCGATCGCCGCCTTGGGGACGCGCGCAATTTCGCCAACCATTCCGATTTCGGTGCTGGACCATTTCTGATGGTGAGGTGACCGAGCCCTGCATAGTCCAACGCGATCAATCATGGAAAATTCTCTCGCATGCAACGTTGCGAATGTCCTGCTTACGGTTTCACGGCATCGATGACGGCAGGTTTGCCAGGTAACGCCGACAAGACAATGCGATAAATCAAATCCGAAAACCACATAGCATGGCAAATGCCGCAGCATCGGCGATGTGCCTTATGGCGAAGGCAAGCTCGCAAAGATTTTCACGGGTGATCGCAATTTTCTTTTGAACCAATTTCTCCCGAGGCGCGACCAAGCGGTGTGTCCAAACATGGTCCATCCAGGAGAACGTCTCATGTTTACTGTTTCAAGAAACGTCCTTTTGGCCGCCATCGCCGTTTCGGTGCTGGCCGGCTGCAAGACAACCGCTCCCAGGGAATGCGACAAGCTGAAGCCTGGAGTGACCTACAACGGCAAATGCTGCGGTATCGGCGAGCCTTGTCGCGAAGGCAAGGGCCGCACGCCGGACAGGCCGGGAAATACACCCGATCCAGAGCCGCAATGATCTGATCGACTGTGGCCTGTTCCGGTCAACGCCGGGACGGGCGCGTTGCGCTCGAAAAGCTCGCCAATATCCAGCTTCCCTTGGGGCGAACGAAATCGTCCAACTCTGGCGAGCCGGCCAGGATGTCGATCTAAGTCTAATTGTCTGGATTGGATGGTGGGCGTGACAGGGATTGAACCTGTGACCCCTGCAATGTCAATGCAGTGCTCTCCCGCTGAGCTACACGCCCATCCGAAGCCGCGCATACACCATTTTTGATCCAGCGCGTCAATAGCAGGAAAAAGGAAAGAAGGCGTCGTCTCGCCGCAGCGGCGAACAGGCACTGATCCTAAAGCGCACCGCGCTTTAGGTCTTTGTTTCATTCATGTCGTTTTCCCAAAACCGGGATCGCTTTTGGGCGACATGTATTGGCTTGGAAGCGGCTCAGGCCGCCTGCAGCATCTTCTCGACCTCGTTGACGAGGTCGCGCAGGTGGAACGGCTTCGATAGCACCTTGGCGTCTTTCGGCGCCTTGGAATCCGGATTCAGCGCAACGGCGGCGAAACCGGTGATGAACATGACTTTCAAATCAGGATCGATCTCGGTGGCGCGCCGCGCCAGTTCGATGCCGTCCATCTCCGGCATGACGATGTCGGTCAACAGCAGCGAGAACGGCTCCTCGCGCAGCCGCTCATAGGCGCTGGCGCCATTGTCGAAATCGCTGACCTGGTAACCGGCGCGCTCCAGCGCCTTGACGAGGAACCGACGCATATCGTCGTCGTCTTCCGCCAGAAGAATGCGTGCCATGATATCCCGTCCGAATCACCCGCCCGAGATTGCCGTTGGGCAAGCCCGTTAACCATCCTGTATATGAGGAGGTGAGGGTAAACATCAAGTGAACGACGACGGCGATGATCCATATTTGCCCGGCGGCGTGGCCGCTGAAATGCTGGACAGGCGGCCAGCAAGGTGGCACTTTCACATCATGATGCACTGGTGTTTTCGGGTTCGCTCAAATTGAAGACGGCAGCCGAGGATTTTTCGGTCTTTCCACCCTTCGAAATCCGGTCGGGCGCCGAGCAACGCGTCCCCTTCCTCTTCAACTCACCGCATAGCGGCCGCTACTATCCCGAACGCTTCCTTGCCATGGCAAGGCTGGACCGCAACGCCATCCGCCGGTCGGAAGACTGTTACGTCGATGAGCTGTTCGGCGGCGCCGTCGCGCTCGGCGCGCCGCTGCTGGCGGCGAATTTCCCGAGGGCCTATCTCGACGTCAACCGCGAGCCGTGGGAACTCGATCCGCGTATGTTCGCCGAGCCGGTGCCGTCCTTCTGCAACATCCGCTCGGCGCGGGTGGCGGGCGGGCTTGGCACGGTGCCGAAGCTGGTCGGCGAGGGGCTCGACATCTATTCCGGCCGCCTGCCGCTGGCCGAAGCGGTCGCCCGCATCGAGGCCGTCTACAAACCCTATCACGAGACGCTGAAACGGCTTTTGACCAGAACCCATGCGCGTTTCGGCTTTGCCGTGCTGATCGACTGTCATTCGATGCCGGCGAGCATTCGTGTCGGCGACAGCGGCCTGCGGCCCGACTTCATCATCGGCGACCGTTTCGGCATCTCGGCCACCGCCGCCCTGACCGACACCGCGATCGGCCTGCTCACCGCCATGGGCTATACGGTTGCCCACAACAAACCCTATGCCGGCGGCTTCATCACCGAACACTATGGTCGCCCGGCGCGCCATCTGCATGCGCTGCAGATCGAGGTCAATCGCGGGCTCTACATGAACGAGCGGACATTCGAGAAGGCCGCCGGCTTCGACGCGCTGGCCGACGATCTGACGCGATTTTCAGCCGACCTGATGTCGATGCCCGACCACCATTTCATCGATCTGCCGCTGGCGGCGGAGTGAGTTGGAAATCGCTGCGTAAAAAAAGACCGCATCGTTTGCACGATACGGTCGAAGTCTAGGGAGGAAACGCCCAAGGAGGGCATGGACAGGAGAACCTGTCCGAGGTCGAGGGTATTGTGCGCTGCACAAATGTCAAGCGACCTTCAGGCTTTTTTAATTCACTCTGATGTGGAAATTGCGTTTCGATGATGCTGTCGTGTCATTTTGGCAACATCTAACGCAGCGGATAAATCGATAAACACCCTTGTTTTGGGACGGAAGTGGCGGCAAAGCCCGGCTCGGGCATGCTGCAATGCAGGAGAATCAGTTGGACGTCAGCATCGATTTCATGCGTCGCATCGCGCAGGCGGCGGCGGCGGAGACCTTGCCGCGCTTTCGCAGCCAGGGCGCGGTTGCCAACAAGGAGAAGGGCAGTTTCGACCCGGTCACCGAGGCCGATCGCGAGGCCGAGCGCGCCATCCGTGCGCTGATATCGGCCGAGTATCCCGACCATGGCATTCTGGGCGAGGAGCACGGCAGCGAGAACATTTCGAGCCGGCATGTCTGGGTGATCGACCCGATCGACGGCACGCGCGCCTTCATCTCCGGACTGCCGGTGTGGGGAACTCTGGTCGGGCTGACGGTCGATGGCGACGCTGTTGCCGGCATGATGGCGCAGCCCTTCACCGGTGAGCTGTTCTACGCCAACGCCTCGGGTTCCCACTATGAAGGGCCGGGCGGGCCACGCAAGCTTTCGACGCGCAAGATGACCAATCTCGCTGAAGCGACGCTGTTCACCACCACGCCGGCGCTGTACAAGGGCGCGGCGCGCGAGCGTTACGACCAGTTGGAGAAGCAGGTCCAGCTCGCCCGTTACGGCGCCGATTGTTATGCCTTCGCCATGATCGCCTCAGGAAGCGTCGACATCGTCGCCGATCCCGGGTTGAAGCCCTATGACATCGTGGCGCTGATCCCGATCATCGAGAAGGCCGGTGGTGTCGTCACCACATTCGATGGCGGGCCGGCGGAGAAGGGCGGCGACGTGCTCGCCGCAGCAACGCCGGAGCTTCACGCAGCCGCCATGGCTGCCTTGCGCGGCTGATATCTCAGCGCTTTGTCTGACCAATTCGGACGAAATCCGCTCACTTTCCAGAAATGCGTCAGCGCGACCTTATCGAACGCTGGAATTCCGCTGGCGTGCGGCCGTAAACCTGTCTGAAGGCGGAACTGAAATGGCTGTGGCTGGAGAAGCCCAGGTCCATGCCAAGCGTGATCAGATTGTCGTAGCTGCCCAGCAGGTCGAGCGCGCGCGCCAGCCGCAGCCGCAGATGGTAGCGATAGAGCGGCATGGCCTCGACCTGCTGGAACACCTGCGTGAGATAGACCGGCGAGACGCCAACCTCGGTGGCGATTTCGGCCAGCGTCCAGCGTCGTGACAGATCCGAAGACAGCACAAGCTTGGCGCGGTCGACCAGCTTCTGCCGCCCAGCACTGGCGCCGGCGACATGCGAGGTCCGCTCGCCAAGAGAGCGCCGCACCAGCGTCAGCGCCAGGGTTTCGGCCTCGAGCGTTTCGGCGATTTTGCGGCTCAGGCTGTGGCGCAGCAAAGCCACCAAAGCCTGCGCCCGCGGGTCGATGCGCCGGCGCTGACGGCGAAAGGCCGGAGCGGCGCCGCCGGTGCGCAACTGTTCCTTCGGCGTAAGTTCAAGCAGCTGAGCCTCCTCGACGACGAGATCGAGACAGGAATCGCCGCCCTCGACGGGATGGCTGATTTGATAGGCTTCCGCCTCGTTGAAAAACAGCAACTGGTTGGCCTCGGCAACGGCATCCTGGCGGCCGACATGGCGCACGAAAACGCCGCGGTAGGGAAACACTAGGTGCGTGGCCGACGTGCACTCTTCTTCGCTCCGGTGCCGGCATTCGCCGCTGCAGACAACGTCGCGCACCCTGACGGTGCCGGTGTCGAGAAGCGGCTGCACCGTGAATTGCGACATGGCCGTTGCGATCTTCCCTTTGCGCCGGAACATTGTTCCGGCATTGCAGGGCATTCTACGCAATCGGTCGCCCATTCCTGTCAGGAGACTTCCCGACAGGCCGTTCCTCAATCCCACAACCGGCGGATGGATTCAGAGTAGGCTTCGCTTCGCGACAGGCCGATGTCCTTGAGCTGGTCGTCGGTCATTTCGAGCAGAGCGCGGCGGCTTCGGCGCCTTTCCATCTGGCGGCTGATCCAGCCAGCGGCCACAATGAAGTGTGCACCCAGGGACTGCCGCATGGTCGCGGTGCGGATTGTCGGCGCCCGTGCCGGGACAGGGCCGGCCAGGCATTGCGCCGCTGCTGTATGGTCGGGGCGCATCGCTCAGTCCTCCCTAGTGCCGGCTGCGGAGGCGCCGGCTTCGTTCAGCGCTTGCGCGCATTCCTCGCAGCAGACTTCGACGGTCTTGCCGCCGACCTTGACGCGGATCGGGTTGGCGTCCAGCTGGCAATCGCAGGCGGCGCAGGTGTTCTCGGTCATGATCTCATCTCCATGGCGTTCAGTTCGACGCGGGCAGATGAGCATTCCGCAGCGATGCGGGCTGTCAGAATCTTTAGCACTTTGCGTGCCGCGGGCGCTGGTTGGCTCACGCAACTGACAACAGGGTGTCAGTAGGCACCGGCTATGGAAGGGTCATTGCCAGAGGGAGAACCAGACATGCCGACGCACTCAACAACCAGCCGCGCCCATGACATTCCGGCGGACGGCCGCAGCGATTTCAACTTCTTCTTCGGCAATTGGGATGTCAGCCATCGAAGGCTGCAAAGACGCCTGGCGGGCGACACCAACTGGGACGTATTCGGCGGTACATGCGGGGTGCGTCCGCTGCTCGGCGGCCTCGGCAACGTCGACGACAATGTGATCGAGCTGCCGGATGGCGCCTATCGTGCCGCCACGGTGCGGACCTTCGATCCGGCGACACGGCAATGGTCGATCTGGTGGATCGATGGCCGCACCCCCCTGACCATCGACGTGCCGGTGCGCGGCGCGTTCGTCGACGGCGCCGGCACGTTCCTGTGTGAGGACGTCTTCGACGGCCGGCCGATCCAGGTTCGTTTCCTCTGGTCGGAGATCGCGCAAAACACGGCGCGCTGGGAGCAGGCCTTTTCGCAGGATGGCGGCGCGACCTGGGAGACCAACTGGATCATGGAGTTTGCCCGCCGGCCATGAACCGGCGACCGGCGCCTATCAGGCAGTCGGGTCGTCGCTGCCGGGAATGAAGGCGTCGAAGGCGGCGAGCAACTGCTCGCGGTAGATGTCGGCTTCCTGCAGGATTTCATGACGTGCGCCGTCGATCATCAGCAGCGAGCCCAGCCGCAGACGCCTGGCGTAGGCTTCCACGGCCTTGGTCGAGACGACCTGATCGGCGCCGGCGGCGATGATCAGCATGGGAACCTGAATTCTTGCCATGAACTCGGGATCGCTGACGGCTTCGGAGGCTTTCGCGGCTTCCCGCAGCCAGCGGATCGTCGGACCGCCAAGCGCTAGTTGCGGATGTTCTTCGTAGAGCCGCGTGTTGCGCCGATAGCGTACCGGGTCAGACGTCAGCTTGTTGGTCTCGAAGGGGGCCGTCACCTTCGGCCGCGGACCCCAGGCGGCATAGAGCCGGCCGAGGCCGAGAGCGCAGAACAACGAGCAGACGCGGCGAACCGTCGATATCGAGACCGGCAGATCGGGCAGTGTCAGGAAGGGCGCGATCAGCACCATGCGCCGCACGCGGTTCACCATGGACGGCGCGGCAAGCAGCGTGATCGTGGCGCCGGCAGAGTGGGCGAGGATGTAGTACGGGCCGCGGCAATCGGGCAGCACGATCTCCTCGAAAAATTGTTCGAGGTCTGCCGTATAGTCGCGGAAGCTCCTGACATAGCCGCGCTGGCGATCGCGGATCAGCCGGTCGGAATCGCCCTGGCCGCGCCAGTCGAGGGTGGCGACGCCGAAGCCGCGATCGGCAAGGTTGCGGATGGTTTCGAAATATTTCTCGATGCACTCGTTGCGGCCCGACAGGAGCACCACGGTGCCCTTCATCGGGCGAGCGACCGCGCCGAACAGGCCGTAGCGGATATTCTTGCGGTCACGCGTCGTGAAGAAGCCGCCGGTGGCGTTTTCCGGCCGCGGATTGCCCTCAATTTCGTGAAAAAGGGAGTTCTCGGTGAAAAGATCCGTCATTCGGCGCTTCGTGCTCGGCGTCTCGCATGCCCGCCTGCGCTGGCCGGCTCCGCTAAGGTGATA
>NZ_RZQG01000489.1:0-4561 GCF_003998635.1 Mesorhizobium sp. M7D.F.Ca.US.004.03.1.1 | reverse complement strand
GGCCAGGTCCATCTGGGCGTGGCCCTCGGCCTCGGTGTTCTGCTGGCCCCAGGTCATGGAGCCCAGGCAGATCTGGGTAACAAGAAGATCGGTCCGACCGAGACGGCGCTTGTGCATGGAATTCTGCTCCGGAGGGAAAGCGTGCGCGGTAGCGCGGGAGGAAGCGCATCTATAGGCAAAGCAGAGGCGCTCTCCAAGCCTCGGCAGACCGACTTTTGCGTGAACCAGCTGCGTTTAGCGGCGAGCGCCGGCCAGCGCGCGGCGCTTGGCTTCGTCGATCAGCATGTTGGCCACCTGCATGCGGATCATGGCGCGCTGGCGCAGATGCGGGGCGACACGGTCGGGATGGTTGGCAAAGGCAAAGCTGCGGCGCATGCGGCTGAAGTCGGCGATCTGCTTGGGCTGGTTGAGGCCAAGTTCGACCGCGATGGATTCGGGATCCATCGGCGGCAGCTTTTCCTCGGGCTTTGGTTCTTCGCCGGCGAGAACCAGTTTGGCATGATCGAGCAAGGCGGCGAATTCGGTCGCCAGATCAGCACCCGCCTCGCGATATTCAGTGGCAAAGCCGCTGCCCGAAACCTTGATGCGGCCGGAATGGAGTTCATCGGCCACCGAGAGATAGTCGAACGGGATGGATGGACGAGCGCCGGCCTCTTCGCCCTCGATCTCGTCATCCCCAATTCCGTCGCCCTTGTCGGAAGCGACGAAGAGGTCGTCGAGCAACGAAGCGAAATCCCGCTTGGCGCCAGTAGCGATGTCAGCCTCCCTCTTGCCCGACCGTGCAAGCTTCAGAGCATAGAACCGGCTCGTTAAAAATGCATGCCACCGATCTTAACGAATTTAGCCGTTGCGCGTGTTCGCCGCTTCAACCTCCTCAATCCCAAAAACAAAAAGCCGGACTGCACTTTCATGCAGTCCGGAATTCGCCAGGAGTGGCGAGGAAAAGCCGGCCATGTAGCCAGCATTCGAGCCTACGGTGCGCGGCGCGCAAAAGTTTCGATCGATTCAGGAAATGGCGAAAAAAATTCGCCAAGACATGGCAGGCATGCAAATGCTGCACTGCACAATTGTCACGATTCACCTATACTGGCTGGCGTGGAGGACCAAACTGGAGCCTAAATCATGGGTTTCTTCACTGAAATGTTCGCCCGGCCGCGCCCGCAGGAACATCTGAGATACCGCTCGGCGCTCGCACTGCTCCATGCAATGAGCAATGCCGACCGCGCCGACATCGGCATCAAGCCGGCCGATTTTCCGCGCATCGCCCGCGAAATGTCCATTCGCTAACTACCATCGGAGTCGTCAGATGTCCCGGATCAGTCTGGGACATCTCGAAAAGTCAATCCTCAGCGCGCTCCCAGGAACGTCGCCTTGCCCAACGGCACGCCATTGTGGCGAAGGATGTCGTAAGCCGTGGTGAGGTGGAAATAGAAGTTGGGCATGGCCACATGCAGCAGATACTGCATGCCAGGCATCGAACTTTCGCGTCCGCCAAGCTTCAGCTCGATGATCTTGTCGTCGGAGCCCTCGAACTCGGCAGCCGAAAACGTCGTCAGAAGGTCCAGGGTCTTCGTGATGCGTGCCTGGATATCGGCGAAACTCGCCTCATTGTCCTCGTATCTCGGCACTTCGCGACCGGCGAGCCGGGACGGCGCGCCCTTGGCGTGATCAGTGGCGATCTGCACCTGCCGGGTCAGAGCGTACATGTCGGGCGCCAGCCGAGAGGTCAAAAACACCTGCGGATCGATCTTGCGGTCAAGCGCATTCTGTTCGGCGGTCGCCAGCACATTGGAAAGTGCTTTCAGCCTGGCTGAAAACACAGGCACGGATGCCTCATACATCGATATCGTCACGTCAAATCTCCTGCCCGGCCGAACGCCGGCGGACGCGACGTAGCGCCTTCGCGCAGGATTTTTCAAGACTGCCGACGCCGCGTCACCACGTTGCCGCAATCGCCAGAGTAGAATCTGCCCATCGAGCGGAGATTCCCGATGAGACGCGCCCTTTTCGCAGCGACTGCCTTTCTCTCCCTTGCCCCGATCGGCCAGACGGCATTGGCCGCCGAAGATGCACCCGAAGCGCCTTATGTCGACGACCGGTCGAGCGCCGATGCGGTTGTCCGTTCGCTCTACAGCGCCATCAGCCGGCACGAATTCGCCCGTGCGTGGGGCTATTTCGGCGATACAAAGCCGGCAAAGGATTTCGACAGTTTCGTCAAGGGTTATGACGGCACCGACAAGGTCGAGGTCGCCACCGGAGCTGTCTCCGACGAAGGTGCGGCCGGCAGCATTTTCTACAACGTCCCCGTCGCCATCCGCGCCACCGACAAGAGCGGCGGCGAAAAGGTGTTTGCTGGCTGCTATACGCTGCGCCAGGTGAATGCCCAGATCCAGGCGGCTCCGCCCTTCGATCCGATCCACATCGAAAAAGGCGCGCTGAAACCCTCCACCGCCGATTTCGAGGAGGCGCTGCCGCCTAGCTGCGGCGACGGCCCACCACCGCCGAAGAAAGACACCGCACTGGAGCAGGCCAAGAAAGCCTTTCTGGCGACCTATGGCGACCAGTGCGACAAGCAGTTCCTCGCCGATGAGCCGACCGTTTTTTCGATCAAATACAAGGACAAGGATGCGCAGCCCGGCGATCCCGACAAGGAGACACGGCTGTTCCATTTTTCCTGCTCGGCCGCGGCCTACAATGAAAGCTCGATTTACTACATGACCGACGACGTCTCGGGCGTGCAGCAATTGCAGTTCGCCGAACCCAAGATGGACATCCGCTACGAAAACAATGACAGCGACGGCAAATTGCTGGGCATGACTATCGTCGGTTTCCAGACGTCCGGCTGGGCGGTCAATTCCGACTATGACGAGGCTGCCCACACGATCACCACGTTCAACAAGTGGCGCGGCGTCGGCGATGCGTCCGACGCGGGGACGTATCTGTTTAGCAACGGCAATTTCTCGCTGGTCCAGTACGACGTCGATGCGTCCTATGACGGCGAGCAAAATCCGCAGACGGTTGTCGACTACAACACCGCGCCTTGAGCGCCACACGGACTTGCCGGCAGCACCGATCAGGGCGCCTTCGACAGCATCCAGTTGAGCGTGCCGCGCCAGTCGGTCATGCGGATCGGCGTGCCATGGGTGCCGGTCTCGAAACGGATGAAACGGGTTGGATAGGCCTTCGATTTGGCCAGGATCGAGCGAAAGAACGCTTCCTGATTTGCCACCGGGAACACCACGTCGTGGCTGCCCTGGCCGAAAAAGACCGGTACGCGGCGCTTGAAGGCAGGGCTGGTGAAAAAGCTCTCATCCCACAGCGAGCCGAGCAGCAGCAGCCCATTGATGCGGCCGCCTGTGTCCTTGCGCGCGGCCAGCTTCCAGCAGAGCGCGCCGCCCATCGAGCCGCAGGCGACGAAGATCTTCGCGCCGGGCGACTGTTCGGCGTAGTGACCGATCAGGGCAGCGACCTGCGCCGCTCCCGTATCGGCGAAATCGGGAAAGTCCGGGCTGAGATAGAGGCCGCCATTGCCGGCCATCAGGTTCTTGAGCCGGTTGAAATTGCCGCCGAAGGTGAAGTCGTCGACGCCTTGCTTGCGGCTGCCGCCCTGCCCGTGCAGGTAAAGCACGATGATGCCGGCGCCCTCGGTCTTGCCGACGGCGACATGCCTGACATCGCCGGCATCGGTTTTCAGCAACAGGTCCTGCTGCACCTTGCGAACGCTGGTGTCGGTGTATTGGGCGTTCACCCGGCGCTCGGGGACCTGGTCACGCTGGTTGATATCGCGCAGCTCGCGGTAATCGAGGACCGTGTAGGCGCCGTTGCTGTCGGACGACAGCGTGGCCGGATAGGCGAAGAGATCGTCCTTGAAAGGTTTTAACGTGAGCGTCTGACCTTCAGCGACCGACGACACCAGTGTTGCCGCGGTTGCAAGGACGCAGAAATATCTGAGAAAGTGAAAAGTCATCCCTCAGGCATGCGTAATTCGGCTTGGGTTTGTCAATCCTGCAGCACGCCGCCTGCGTCTTCCAGCGCCTCGCGTGTGTCGACATCGACAGATGCCGCCGCGCCGATCTCGACGTCGATGACATCGAACCCTTCGGCCTCGACGAGATGGCGGGCGCCGGTGTCGCCTTCCAGATGGGCGATCGCCGGAAACAGCGAACGCGGCAACAGCACCGGGTTGCCGCGCTTGCCGTCATGCGAGGCGCGGACCACCGCATTGCCGCCGGCCTTGCGGAAGGTATCGATTAACCTGTCGAGGTCGTCGGACGTGATGTCAGGCATGTCGCCGAGAACGATCATCACGCCGGCGCAACCTTCCGGCAGATAGGCAATGCCGGCTTTCAGCGAGGTGGACAGGCCCTCGGCAAAGTCGGGATTGTCGGCGAAGGTCACGTCGAGGCCCGCCAGCGCCGCACGCACCCGCTCGCGCTGGTGGCCGGTGACGACAATCGTGCCCGATGCCTTCGAGCCGAGCGCCCGCTCGGCGGTGCGGCGCACCAACGGCTTGCCGTCGAACAGCGCCAGCAGCTTGTTCGGCCCGCCCATGCGGCTCGAC
>NZ_RZQG01000488.1:0-4564 GCF_003998635.1 Mesorhizobium sp. M7D.F.Ca.US.004.03.1.1 | reverse complement strand
ACCCAGTATTTGCCTGCACACGAAATGGTCAGGAACCCATTTTCGCCACGCACCACCTGCTCGATCTCTCGAGGCCCAAACACCATCGTTACCACGACGTCGCTGCGCTCCAGCACGTCGGCGGGGCTAGTGGCGGGTAGTGCGCCAACCGCCGTCAGCGCATCCATCGACTGCGGACGGATATCGTAAACGACCATCTCAAAACCGGCGCGCCTGATATTGAGCGCAGCATTGCGCCCCATTGTCCCAAGCCCGATAAAACCCACGATCATGATGCATTGCCTCCTGTACCGACACCGAGACTGCACCCTTCGAATGGGCGAGAGATAGCCTGTATGCGAATTGAAAGGTTCTATTTCAGCGCCGTCACCAGCGCTCCCACCATCGTCTGCGGCCGGTAGCCGAGCTTGGCCGGCGTTAGCCCCAGCCGCACCACCACCAGTTGCTCCGAGGGAATGATGGCGACCGTCTGCCCGTCATGTCCCTCCATCCAGTAGGTGTCCTTGGGCAGGCCCGCGGCGACGCCGGCGCCGGGGGTTTCCTCATCGCCCGGGGCCTCGATCCACAACTGGCCCTTGCCGTAGACTTTTGAGGCCGGTGCCGGCTCCCGCATCCAGTCGACGAAGCCGGCCGGTAGGATCTGGTTGCCGTTCCACACCCCGCCTTGCAACAGGAACTGACCGAAGCGCGCCCAGTCATGCGCGGTTGCGTAAAGATAGGACGAGCCGACGAAGGTGCCCTGCTCGTCGGTCTCAAGCACCGCGCTGTGCATGCCCAGCGGCTCGAACAGGGCGGCGCGCGGCCACGTCAGTGCCTTGGCCTTGTCGCCGATCGCGTCCTGCCAGAGGCGCGACAGCATCACCGCCGTGCCGCTCGAATAGGAAAACACCTTGCCCACCTCGGCCGCTAGCGGCTTGGATTCGGCAAAGCCCGCCATGTCGGGTTTGAGGTAGAGCATGCGCGTGACGTCGGCGACGTCGCCATAATCCTCGTTGAACTCCAACCCGCTCGACATCGCCATCATGTCGGCAAGGCTGATCGCGGCGCGGCTATCCGCCTTCCACGGCGCGAACAGCCCCTTGTTGGTGATGGCCATCTTGCCGTCCTTGACCAGCGTACCGACGATGGCGGCGTTCACCGTCTTGGTCATCGACCAGCCGAGCAGCGGCGTCTTGGCGGAAAAGCCGTCGCCATAGCGCTCGGCGACGACGCGGCCATTCTTGACCACCACCACCGCGCGCATGCCGGTGCCGTTCAGCGCCGCATCGTCCAGCAACTTGGCAATCACCGGATCCTGTGATGCCTCGACCCGTTCGCCCTCAGGCCACAGCGCATCCGGGCCGACCGCCGATGGCTCGGCATGGATCGCCGTCCGCCGTACCTTGCCGACATCGCCGTCCGGAACCGATGCACAGCCGAGCCCGTCGCGGGCAACGGCGACGCTCTTGCCGAGGAAGCCAAGCAGGCCGGCCGAGACCGTTCCCCTGTTCTTGTCAACCGAGACCCGCATCAACCGCAGTAGCGGGTGCCCGGGCGCCTGCACGTCGACGGCGAGCACCTCATTGGCGTCGCGACCGGCGATGAAGACGTTCGAACAGACGATCTTGGCCGAATAGCCGGAGCCGACCCGGATCAATTCCGGCGGCGCGATGTAAAGCCAGGCAAAAAGCGCGGCGATCGCCAACACGATCAGGCCAAGCAGCCATTTGACGATCTTGACCACAAACCGCATCTGTTTCCTCCCAGGCTCTCGCCTGAGCCTTATGTCATCGATTTGCCGCCATTGCTTCCGCAAATCATGGTGCTTGTCGAGCGCCGTCAACTGATTATCAACCATGATCGGCGATCACAGGATATGCTGAGCGATGCTGTGGGGCGATCGCTTGGAGGGGGCTCGACCAGGCGGCGGCCATCAGTGCACGGACCCATCAGTGACCGGCTGAATCCGGCTCGGGATTTGCGATGCGTCGTTTTGCGGGCCTCATCATGCTGACGCTGCTTGGCGCCTGCTCGACCGTGGACGATCTCTCGCCGCTGTCGCCATCCGCGTCAAGCAGCCCGACGGTTGCCGTGCGCGCGCCGCGCTTCGCTGATTCCAAACCGCATGAGTGGGAAAGCGGAGCGCCCTGGAACTATGCCGTTCACGGCACCGATGTCTCCAAATACCAGACCTCGGTCGATTGGCCGGCGGCCAGGGCCAGCGGCATCTCCTTCGCCTTCATCAAGGCGACCGAGGGCGGCGACCGTTTCGACGAGTATTTCAACGAGCATTGGGCCCGCACGAAGGCGAACGGCATTCCGCGAGCCGCCTACCATTTCTACTATTTCTGCACCCCGGCTGCGGTGCAGGCGCGCTGGTTCATCCGCAACGTCCCGGTCGATCGCTCGGCAATGCCGCCGGTTCTCGACATGGAATGGAACCCGCAATCGCCGACCTGCAGGCTGCGTCCCGACGCCGCCACGGTGCGCGCGGAGATGACAACCTTCCTTGAAATCGTCGAACGGCACTACGGCAAGAAGCCGATCATCTACACCTCGGTCGACTTCTTCGACGACAACGAACTGTCGAGTTTCCGCGGCTACCCCTACTGGCTGCGCTCCGTCGCCGGCCATCCGCGCGAGAAATATGGCAGCCACCCTTTCACCTTCTGGCAGTACACCGGAACCGGCATCGTTCCGGGCATGACCGGCAAGTCCGACATCAACGTCTTCAATGGTAGCGAAGCCGCCTGGAACAAATGGCTGCGGCAGAACACCCGCTGACACCGGGTTCAACGGCACCGAAGTCGGCTGCAACAAGAGGCTAGGACAGAAGAACCGTTGACACCGGGTCAACGGCAGCGAACCGCCTTCAACAAGAGGCTGCGGCAGAACACCCGTTGACACCAGGCTTGCCGCCTGCTTTTCGACACAGCCAGCGGTAAAGTCTGCAACCGCCGGCACTCCAGAGCTCTGCGCCCCGATGGACGCGCAAGGACGCCCTGGAATTCTGAATGTCGAAAGGAAGCTGATGCGACTGCGTTCTCAAGCCCTCGCGGCGCTGTTCCTGTGCGCCACGGCCTTGCCGGCGATGGCGCAGGAATGCGGCGGCGACTTCGAAGCCTGGAAGCAAAGCGTGGCAGTGGAAGCCAAGGCGGCTGGCGTCGGCCCCGTCGGTCTCGACGCGCTGGAGGATGCCACCATAGACGACAAGGTTCTGGCACGTGACCGCGCCCAGGGCGTCTTCACGCAGACCTTCATCGAATTCTCCAACCGCATGATCTCGGCCTACCGGCTGAAGCAAGGTGCGGCAAACCTGAAGAAATACGCCGATGTCTTCGCCCGCGCCGACCAGCAGTTCGGCGTCCAGGCACCGATCATCGCCGCCTTCTGGGCGCTGGAGACCGACTTCGGCGCCGTGCAGGGCGATTTCCACACGCTGAGCGCCCTGGTGACGCTTTCCCATGATTGCCGCCGCCCGCAACTGTTCCGGCCTCAGTTGATACCGCTTCTGCAACTGATCGATCGCGGCGTGGTGCCGGCCGAGGTCAGGGGGGCCTGGGCTGGCGAGATCGGCCAGACGCAGATCCTGCCGTCCGACTACCTGGCGCGCGGCGTCGACGGCGACGGCGACGGCAAGGTCGATCTGCGCGGCAGCGTGCCGGATGTGATCATGACCACTGCCAACAAGGTGCTGTCGCGTGGCTGGAAACGTGACGAACCCTGGATCCAGGAAGTCCGCGTGCCCGAAGACATACCGTGGGACCAGACCGGCCGCACCAACAAGCTGCCGCTGTCGCAATGGGCGCAATGGGGTGTCACCAACCCCGACGGCACGCCGCTGATCGACAACGGTCTCAAGGCCGGCCTTGCGTTGCCGATGGGCCGCAAGGGCCCCGCCTTCCTCGCCTATGACAATTTCGACGTCTATCTCGAGTGGAACCAGTCGTTCACTTATGCGCTGACCGCGGCCAACCTCGCCGCCCGGTTGGCGGGCGCAAAACAGTTCGACCCGCGCACTCCCGAGACCGGTCTCAACAACGAACAGATGAAGGCGCTGCAGACCAAGCTGGAAGCCAGGGGCTACGATGTCGGCACCGTCGATGGCATCCTCGGCACCAACACCCGCGAGGCTATCCGCAAGGAACAGATGCGGTTAGGTTTGGCGGTGGACGGCTGGCCGACACCGGAGCTGTTGGGGAAATTGTAGGGTAGTAGGGCAGTAGGGCAGTAGGAAAAACTAGCCCGAAGCAGTGACTGCCGCCACTCCTATTGCCTTACTGACCTATTCCCCTCAATCCGCCATCGTCTCCAAGCTCGCAAAGCCCTGCGGCGCGTCGCCCTCGTCGAAGGGTGTCGTCACCTCGACGAAGGTGTCGGGGTAGAAGCCGTTGAAGCGGGTCCTCAGCGACAGCGAGTAGGCGCCGATATGGCCGATCTCGATCCAGTCGCCGGTGTCGACGGTTTCCGGCAGCCAGAACGGCCGCGACAGGATGTCGACGGAATCGCAGGTCGCACCGCAGACCTTGAACGGCACGATGTTCTTCTCCTCGCCATTGCGCGAGCGGATCGCCGGATCGGGAAT
>NZ_RZQG01000487.1:0-4569 GCF_003998635.1 Mesorhizobium sp. M7D.F.Ca.US.004.03.1.1 | reverse complement strand
CCCGCGAATATCTGGAGAAGATCGAGGCCGAGCACGACGACAAGCGCAAGGCGCTCGGCGTCTCGGACGAATTGCGCGAAATCCCCGGCGTCACCACCGCCATGATGGTGACGCTCGGCGAAGACGGCGTGAAGACGATCGAGGACTTCGCCGGCTATGCCGCCGATGACCTCACCGGCTGGAAGGAACGCAAAGACGGCGAAACCAAGGTATTCCCCGGTGTGCTGGCCAATCACGGCGTCGCGCGTGCCGATGCCGAGCAGATGGTTCTGGCTGCCCGCCTCAAGGCCGGCTGGATCACCGAAGACGAGCTTGCGGCCGAAGAAGTCTCGGCTGACGAAGCCGTTGGTGCGTGAGGTGAAACCGCATCGCACCGAACCCGCCCTTGGACGAGATGAACGATCGCACCTGCATCGTTACGCGCAAACAAGCCGAACCGGATGAACTGATCCGTTTCGTCGTCGGCCCGGATTCGGCCGTCGTTCCCGACATCAAGAGAAATCTGCCCGGCCGCGGTTGCTGGGTGAGCGCCGACCGCCTACATATCGACAAGGCTGCGGCGAAGAACCTCTTTGCCCGCGCCTTCAAGGCACAGGTGGTCGTGCCGCCTGATCTTGGCGGCATGGTCGACGGGCTGCTTTCCAGACACGCTCTGGGCATGCTTGGTCTGGCCCGCAAGGCAGGCGCAATTTCGCTTGGTGCTACCAAGGTCGAGAGCGCGGTGCGCGGCGGATTGGCGCTTTTCGTGCTGCACGCGACCGAGGCGTCCGACGACGGCGTGCGCAAGATCAGCCAGGCGCGACGGGCGACAGTCCATCTCGGCGGGCCCGCTATCCTTGCCTACAAACTTTTCTCCGAGGCCGAGTTGAGCTTGGCATTGGGGGGTACAAATGTGATACATGCTGCCGTTCTCGCGGGAGACGCGGGCAGGGCGGTCCAGAAGCGCATGGTTGCGCTCGACCGGTATCGGGGCGGTTCCCCGGACGATCTGGCAATGCTTGCGGCTGTTGCTGACGAAGATGATGCCGCAGAGGATATGGAATGAGCGATACGAAATCGGGTGACGACAATACGCTGAGTGTGACGCCGAAGAAGACCTTGACGCTGAAGCGCCCCGGTATGGAACAGGGCACTGTGCGCCAGAACTTCTCGCACGGCCGCACCAAGCAGGTCGTCGTCGAAACCAAGAAGCGCAAGTTCTCGATGCCCGGCGACAAGCCGGAGCCGGTTGCCGCCCCCGTCTTCACACCGAAGCCGCCGGTTGTGGCCGCGCCCGTCGTGCAGGAAGCACCGAAGGCGCCGCCACCTCCGCCCCCGCCGGCCCCGGTCGAGCGCAGCGGCATGGTGCTGAACGAGCTGTCGCGCAGTGAAATGGAGGCGCGCCGCAGGGCGCTTGAAGGCTCCAAGGTGCGCGAGGTCGAGGACCGTCAGCGCGCCGCCGAGGACGCCAAGCGCCGTGCCGAGGACGAAGAGCGCCGCAAGCGCGAACGCGATGAATCCGCACGCCGCCAAGCCGAGGAAGAGGCGCGGTTGCAGACCGAGGCCGAGTCTCGCCGTCGGGCCGAGGAAGAGGCACGCCGCCGCGCGCCGCTGACCGCCGAACTGGCAACAGTCGACGATGAGGAAGAGGTCAAGCCGAAGCGGGTTGGTGCCGGTGCACCGGTGCGCCGTCCGGTCACGCCCGAAGTGGCGCGTCCGGCCAAGCCGACCAAGAGCGAGGAAGACCGCCGCCGTGGCAAGCTGACGCTGAATTCAGCATTGTCCGACGAAGACGCGCGGGCCCGTTCGCTGTCGTCGATGCGTCGCCGCCAGGAAAAATTCAAGCGCGCGATGCATAATGAGCCGCGCGAGAAAGTCATGCGCGAAGTGATCCTGCCCGAGACCATCACCATCCAGGAACTGGCGCAACGCATGTCCGAGCGCGCGGTCGACCTGGTCAAGTTCTTCATGAAGCAGGGACAGATCCTGAAGCCGGGCGACGTCATCGACGCCGATACGGCAGAGCTGGTCGCCACCGAATTCGGCCACACGGTCCGCCGCGTCGCCGAGTCCGACATCGAGGAAGGCCTATTCAACATCGCCGACAATGCCGAGGACCTGGTGGCGCGTCCGCCTGTCGTGACGATCATGGGCCACGTCGATCACGGCAAGACCTCGCTGCTCGACGCCATCCGCAACGCCAATGTCGTCTCCGGCGAAGCCGGTGGCATCACCCAGCATATCGGCGCCTACCAGGTCGAGAAGAATGGTCACAAGATCACCTTCATCGACACGCCCGGCCACGCCGCCTTCACGGCGATGCGTGCTCGTGGCGCGCAGGCGACCGACATTGCCATCCTGGTTGTGGCGGCCGACGACAGCGTCATGCCGCAGACGATCGAATCGATCAGCCATGCCAAGGCGGCCGGTGTTCCGATCATCGTGGCGATCAACAAGATCGACAAACATGATGCCGATCCGCAGAAGGTGCGCTCCGAACTGCTGCGCCACGAGGTCTTCGTCGAATCCATGGGCGGTGAAGTTCTGGACGTCGAAGTCTCGGCGACCAAGGGCACCAATCTCGACAAGCTGCTCGAGGCGATCCTGCTGCAGGCCGAAATTCTCGACCTGAAGGCCAATCCGGATCGTACTGCCGAGGGTGTCGTCATCGAAGCGCAGCTCGACAAGGGCCGTGGTCCCGTTGCCACCGTGCTGGTGCAGACTGGCACGCTGATGCCGGGCGACATCCTTGTTGCCGGCAACGAATGGGGCCGGGTGCGCGCGCTGGTCAACGATCGTGGCACGCAGATCAAGGAAGCGCCGCCGGCGATGCCAGTCGAAGTACTTGGCTTGCAGGGCACGCCGCAGGCCGGCGACCGCTTCGCAGTGGTCAACAACGAGGCCCGTGCCCGCGAGATCACCGAATATCGCCAGCGTCTGGCGCGTGAGAAGGCGGTTGCCAAGCATGCCGGCCAGCGCGGTTCACTCGAGCAGATGATGTCGCAGTTGCAGACGAGCGGGCTGAAGGAATTCCCGCTGGTCATCAAGGGCGACGTGCAGGGCTCGATCGAGGCGATCAACGCTGCGTTGGACAAGCTCGGCACCGACGAAGTGCGTGCGCGCATCGTCCATGCTGGCGCCGGCGCCATCACCGAAAGCGACGTGTCGCTGGCGGAGACCTCGGGTGCGGCGATCATCGGCTTCAACGTCCGCGCCAACGTCCAGGCGCGTGCCGCCGCAGCGGCGGCGGGCATCGAGATCCGCTACTACTCGATCATCTACAACCTTGTGGATGACGTGAAGGCGGCTCTGTCGGGCCTTCTGTCGCCGGAGCGTCGCGAGACCTTCATCGGCAATGCGCAGATCCTCGAGATCTTCGACATCACCAAGGTCGGCAAGATCGCCGGCTGCCGTGTCACCGAAGGCAAGGTCGAGCGCGGTGCGGGCGTGCGCCTGATCCGCGACAACGTCGTCATCCACGAGGGCACGCTGAAGACGCTGAAGCGCTTCAAGGACGAAGTTTCGGAAGTCCCCGGCGGCCAGGAATGCGGCATGGCCTTCCAGAACTACGAGGACATGCGCGTCGGCGACGTCATCGAGTGCTTCCGCGTGGAGATGGTGACCCGGACACTCTGAGTTCGAGTGATTTGTCCATACCGGGCGGCGGTCGAAAGACCGCCGCCCAAGGTCTATTGAGAATGACCCATATGAGACATGCGGCACGGTCCCATCCCGCGCCTCACGCTTTCAGGATTGAGAAAAATGCCCCGTCCAACCACATCCAGCCCATCCCAGCGCATGCTGCGCGTCGCCGAACAGGTGCGCCATGCGCTGTCCGAAACCCTGCAGCGCGGCGAGATCATCGATCCGCTGATCGAGAACACCGTGGTGTCGGTCTCGGAAGTGCGCATGTCGCCTGACCTCAAGGTCGCCACGGCTTTCGTCTCGCCGCTCGGCGCCAAGGATACCGATGCGGTGGTCGAGGCGCTGAACAAGCATGCGAAATTCGTCCGCGGCCGTGTCTCAGGCGCGCTGCGGCAGATGAAGTTCATGCCGGAGTTCCGCTTCAAGCTCGACACCTCCTTCGACAATTTCGCCAGGATCAACGACCTGTTGAAGTCGCCCGAGGTAGCACGCGATCTGGGTCCTGAGGACCAGGACAAAGACGACAACAAGGACACCGAATAGTGGCGCGCCGCGGCAAGAAGAAGGGCCGTCCGATCTCGGGCTGGCTGATCCTGGACAAGCCGGTCGGCATGGGTTCGACCGAAGCCGTCTCCAAGATCAAATGGCTGTTCCAGGCAGAAAAGGCCGGCCATGCCGGCACGCTCGATCCGCTGGCGTCCGGCATGCTGCCGATCGCGCTTGGCGAGGCCACCAAGACCGTGCCCTACGTGCAGGACGGCGCCAAGATCTACCGCTTCACCGTTTCCTGGGGACAGGAGCGTTCGACCGATGACCTCGAAGGTCCGGTGACGAAGGAGTCCGACCAGCGTCCAGCGGAAGCCGAGATCAAGGCGCTGCTGCCGAAATACACCGGCGTCATCATGCAGACGCCGCCGCAATTCTCGGCCATCAAGATCGCGGGCG
>NZ_RZQG01000486.1:0-4570 GCF_003998635.1 Mesorhizobium sp. M7D.F.Ca.US.004.03.1.1 | reverse complement strand
ACCGAGGAGAGGAACTTGCCGGGATTCGAACCAAGCTCGAGGGCGCGGCCGGCGCCATTGATGCCGCGGTCGATCATCGCTTTCAGCCGGGCCGGGCGCGACGAGACGATGGCGAGCTCGGACATCGACAAAAGGCCGTTCACGCAGATGAGGACGACCACGATAGCGATTTCGACGTATAGCATGAGCGGTCAATAGCATTGCCGCGCGGTCTTCGAAAATAGTCCGGCGTGTTTTTTGAGAAATGACCGGTATTTCGCTCACGCGGCATCCCAGGGCGGCGCCGAAAAATGTTCGACGAGAGCGTCGACGACAACCCGCACCTTTGGCGTGAGCGTGCGCGTCACCGGCCAGACGGCATGCACGACGATGTTCTCGACCAGGCAGTCCGACAGCACCATTTCGAGATCGCCGCTTTTGAGGCTGTCGGCGGCCAGCCATGTAGGCAGGAAGGTGATGCCGCAGCCGGCAAGCGCGGCATCCAGCATCGGCTCGCCATGGCCGAGGACGAGCCGCGCCCTGGGCACGAAGGTTGCCAGATGGCCGTCGGCATGCCTGATGACCCAGGGACGGACGACACCCTCGCGGCCATAGCCGATGACGCTGTGATCGGCGAGATCCTCGACCGATTGCGGCCGGCCATGCCTGTCGAGATAGGCGGGAGCAGCACAAATGGCCGAGCGCTGGGCGTAGAGGCGCCTGGCCGCAAGCGACAGGCTGTCGTCGAGTTCGCCCATGCGGATCGCCAGGTCGATGCCCTCCTCGATCAGGTCGACGCGGCGGTCGTTGAAGGAGATTTCTACCGTCAGGTCCGGAAACTTCCTCGAGATCTCGAACAGCACGGGGGCGACGCAGCGGCGGCCGAAGGCCAGCGGCACGTCGATCCGAAGCCGGCCGGACGGGACCTGCCGGCGCGAGGCGAGCAACGACTGTGCGGCTTCGATCTCGGCCAGGGCCCGGACGCAGGCTTCATAGTAGCTGACGCCTTCGCTGGTCGGGCTGAGGCTGCGGGTGGTGCGGTTCAGCAAGCGAACGCCGAGCCTCTGTTCCAGCTGCGCGATCGATTTGCCGATCGCCGACTTCGTCACATGCAGCCGCTCGCCGGCGCCCGTGAAGCTGCCAGCCTCGACCGATTGGACGAATGCGACGATGCCCTGCAGGTCGGCCGTTTCCATGATGATTTCCTATTGTCGACTTGTAGTCCGCAATTAGTCTCCAAATATGCCGCACAGAAGCACTATTTTCCATAGTCGGAAGGCATAAATGTCTCGCGTGGCATCACTCACGGAGCGCGAGACGACATGAGCACCCAAACCAACAGATACTGGCAAATGAGCGGCTTCGGCCTGTCGAAGCTAAGCCAGGTGGAAGGCAAGGTTCCCCAGCCAGGGCCGCACGATTTGCTGGTGCGGACCAAGGCCGTATCGCTCAACTACAAGGACAAGATGATCGTCGACGGCGTGCTGATCCCGGATCTCGCCTTTCCCTTCGTGCCGACATCCGACGCGGTGGGTGACGTGGTCGCCATCGGCAGCGCGGTCAGGCGCTTTCGGGTCGGGCAACGTGTGCTCGGCCAGGTGATCGCCGACTGGCCGGATGGCGACGCGCCGCCGGTGCTGCACAAGCACACGTTGGGATCGTCGCTGTCGGGCATGCTTTCCGATCATGTCGTCTTCGGCGAGGACGCCGCGGTGCTGGCGCCGCCGTCGCTCAGCGATATCGAGGCCGCGACGCTGCCGATCGCGGCGCTGACGGCTTGGTTCGCCATGGCCGAGGCGACCAGACCCGTGGCGGGCCAGACCATTCTGATCCAGGGCACCGGTGGCGTGTCGCTGTTTGCGCTGCAGTTCGCCGCCGCGTTTGGCCTGCGCGCCATCGTCACCTCAAGCAGCGATGAGAAGCTTGAGCGGGCAAGAAAACTCGGCGCCTGGCAAGGGATCAACTACCGCACGCAACCGGCATGGGACGAGGCCGCGCGTGAGCTGACGAATGGGCTGGGCGTGAACCACGTGCTGGAAATGGTCGGCGGCGACAATGCGCGGCGATCGCTGAACGCGCTGGCCGCCGATGGCCGGCTGTCGATCATCGGCCTGCTGGGCGCGATGGAGCTCAGCTTCCCGATCATGCCCTTCATGCGCAACCGCATCACCGTGCAGGGCCTGTCGGTCGGCCATCGCCGCGCCTTCGAGCGTATGAATCAGGCGATTGAGGCGCTGGCAATCAAACCGGTCATTGACAAGGTCTTTGGCTTCGACGAGGTGCCGCAGGCCTTGCAGCATCTGGAGAAAGGGCCGTTCGGCAAGATCGTGATCACCACAACCTGACCTTTGCGATGTGTCAGGGCAACGGCTTCAACACACCGACAATCGCCTCGCCGTCGGTGACATAGGGATCGCCGCCGCCATTGCGTCCGGTGGCTGTCGCGCCAATGCCTGCAAGGTCGCTGGTCGAGATCAACGTGCCGGCGGTCGCCAGATCGCGCATCAGAAAATCGCGCTCGGCGTCGATGTCGGGGCCGATATGGTGGGTGACGGCGCCGGTGTCGTGGCTGAGGCCGACGCCGCGGTCGAAGCTGGCCGAGCCCAGCCACAGCGGCCGGCCATCATCGCCGGCAGCATTGGTCTGCCAGAAGCGGACATGATGCCGGCGGTCGGCGCTGGGGCCCTCCGGCTTTTCGAAGGCGAGATCCTGGGCGCGGCCGTCGAACAGCAGCCGGCTGACCGGCGCATCGGGGTAGGGGTGGTCGAACAACACGCTTTCGCCGATTTCGATCGCGGTCTTCAAGGTCACGGCGTCGGCGGTGTCCCAGCCGGCAACGGCGAAGGCATGGACCACCTCCTTCTGCGTGCCGACCAGGCCGACATTGATAGGGTCACCGGGAATGCCTTGCGGCGTATGCGTCACCATCTCGAAGCGCTGCGTGCGAAAACCGCGATCGTGAAACGTCCAGAATTCCGGTGCGGCGAAATAGGCCAGCGCCAGATAGGCCGCGCAGAGCGCCACCAGCCAGGTCAATGCGCGTCGTCGCAGGCTTCGTTGGCTCATGAATGCGGCTCGATCCGTGCGGTATCTGTTGCCTGACGGACCCTGGAAATCAATGGTCAGCAGCGCGCAGCCGTTCTATCGTCCGCCATCGTTTTTGCGTGGGGTGAGCAGGAATGGAATGGAAGCCGGTGGGGCGCAGCTCGATGGCATTGACCGCGGACCTTGTCGCAAGGGTCGAGCGTATCGAACCGGATCCGGGTCCCGAGCCCGGAACAACCGAGCATACAGACGCGGAGTTCGATAGTCTTGTCGAGCAACTCCTGTCGGAACATCGGCCTGAAGCGCTGTGGGTTTTTGCCTATGGGTCGTTGATCTGGAACCCCGAATTCGCCCATGTCGAGCAGCGCCCGGCCACGGCGCCGGGATGGCACCGCTCGTTCTGCCTGAAGCTCACCCGCTGGCGCGGAACCCGCGATTTGCCGGCCTTGATGCTGGCCCTCGATCGAGGCGGCAGCTGCAACGGCATCGTCTATCGGCTGCCTTCGGAAGACCATTTCGGGCAACTTGGCCAGTTGATGCGCCGCGAGATCGATGCCAACCCGCCAACCAACGTGCCATGCTGGATCAAGGTCAAGACCAAGGACGGGCCGCTGCGTGCCTTGGCCTTCGTCGCCGCGCCAGGCGGCAGGGCCTATGCCGGCCGGTTGCCATTGGAGCAGGTTGCCGACACGCTGGCGCGGGCTGCCGGTCATTGGGGCTCGTCGGCGCAGTACCTATTCCGAACCGTCAGCAAACTGGAGGAGAGCGGGATTCGCGACCGGAATCTCTGGCGCATCCAGGATCTGGTGGCACGACAAATCATCGCTTCCACAGGTGGCGCCCAGCGCACCTGATCTTTCCTAGCGGCAGGCGCGATAGCCGTTCTTGCGGTTCTTGATGTCGAAATGGAAATGGTTGCGGTGGTCGTAATTGTAGCCGGGGCCGAGCACGGTGGTGAAATACTGACAACCGTCGGCGCGCACATTGTTGAGGAAGCCGCGGGTGCGGAAGGCAAACAGGCCGGGCTTGCGCACATCGATGTCGTCGCCATTGTTGAGCTCGATGCTCATGACGTCGAGCGCATTGCCCTTGCCGTGCTCCGACAGCACACCTTCGCCGGCGATGTTGCGGCAGGAGTAGCTGGAGCCCTGGTGGATGGTCTTCACGCCGGAGAAATAGCGCCAGCGGGCGGAGGGAACGAGTTCGTTCCTGGTCCAGCCGGCAAAGGTGGCGGCCATGTCGCAGGTCAACGTCGCGGCGGGCTTCATCTGGATGTTGCCGATGGCCGAGACCTTGACCGGATAATCGATGCCGCACTGGCCTTCATGGATCGGCGCCAGGTCGGTGAAGGCAACATCGAGGCGCTTCAATTGCTGCCGACAGTCGATCTCGCTGGCCGGCATCTGCTCGACCGGCGACATCGGCTCGTCCATGCGCGGATAGGCGGCCTGGGTCATGTAGGGATTGGAGGGAACAAGCTTCTGCATGCCGGTATATTGCGGCACGGCTGCAGTCTGGGAGCCGACGTCGACGGCCGGTTCAAGCG
>NZ_RZQG01000485.1:0-4571 GCF_003998635.1 Mesorhizobium sp. M7D.F.Ca.US.004.03.1.1 | reverse complement strand
ACGCTTCTTCGCGACGCCGCTTCAGGCGGTGGTGTCTCTGGCCTGCCTGATGATCATGGTCTTCCTGCTCTGGAAGCTCCTGAATTGGGCGGTTTTCTCGGCTGTCTTCACCACTAGCGGCGGGCCGGAAGCTTGCCAGGCGGCAGCGGGAGCCTGCTGGTCGGTCATCGCAGCGAGATGGCGCATCATCTTCTTCGGCCTCTATCCCTACGAAGAACAATGGCGCTCGGCGCTGGCCTGCGTCGCCGTTGTGGTGATGACGGTGCTGAGCTGTATCCCGGCATTCTGGACCGGCCGCCGGATCGCGCTGGTGTGGGGAGCCGGAACGGGCCTTTTCTACGTGCTGATGAAGGGCGGCATGCTTGGTCTTGCCCATGTCGGCGAGGAAGCCTGGGGCGGACTGGCATTGACCCTGTTCATCTTCGTCACCACCTGCCTGATCGGTTTCCCCTTGGCGATCGGCCTGGCCTTGCTGCGCCGGTCGGAGTTGCCCTGGATTTCGCGCACCACCGGCCTCATCATCGACGGGGTCCGGTCGCTTCCGCTGGTATCGATCCTCTTCACCTTTGCCGTGGTTCTGCCCTTCGCGCTGCCGCAATGGCTGCAGGGCGACAAGCTTTACCGGGTGATCCTTGGCTCCGCTTTGTTCTTCTCTGCCTATCAGGCCGAGATCGTGAGAGGCGGCATGCAGGGCGTCGCCACAGGACAGGAAGAGGCCGCCATGGCCCTTGGCATGCGCTATTGGCAACGCATCAGCCGCATCCTCCTGCCTCAGGCCATGCGCAACGCAATGCCCGCGACGATCAACCAGTTCGTCATCTCGTTCAAGGAGACCTCGCTGGTGGTCATCGTCGGATTCTTCGAGATCCTGGCCTCCGGCAATGCCGCCTACGGCACCGGCGAATGGCGCTTCGCCTATGTCGAAGTCTATGCCTTCATCGCCTTCATCTACTTCATCTTCGTCTTCAGCCTGTCCCGTTATGGCGCCTTTCTCGAGCGCCGCATGTCGGTCAGCGAACGCTAAGGAGGCGTGCAGGTGATCTCGACCAATTCGACCGGTGAGCCGGCGCTCCGCATCGAAAACCTCGACAAATACTACGGCACGTTCCACGCGCTGCGCGGGATAAACCTTTCCGTAAAGCGGGGCGAAAAAATCGTCGTCTGCGGACCCTCCGGCTCCGGCAAGTCGACCATGATCCGCTGCATCAACCGCCTCGAACAGCACAATGGCGGCCGCATCGTCGTGCTCGGCACCGAGCTTAACGACGACGTCGGCAACATCGATGAGATCAGGCGCGAAGTCGGCATGGTGTTCCAGCACTTCAACCTGTTCCCACACATGACGGTGCTGGAGAACTGCATGATCTCTCCGATGATCGTGCGCAAACAGCCGCGGGCGCAAGCCGAGGCGACCGCCCGGCGCTATCTGGAAAAGGTGCGCATTCCCGAGCAGGCCCTGAAATATCCCAGCCAATTGTCCGGCGGCCAACAGCAGCGGGTCGCGATTGCGCGTGCTCTTTGCATGCAGCCGCAGATTATGCTGTTCGACGAGCCGACCTCGGCGCTCGATCCCGAAATGGTCTCCGAAGTGCTTGACGTCATGGTCACGCTTGCTTCGGAAGGCATGACGATGATCTGTGTGACCCATGAGATGGGCTTTGCGCGCCGCGTGGCGGACCGGGTGCTATTCATGGACGGCGGCGAGATCCTCGAAGAAGCGCCTCCGGGCGAGTTCTTCACCTCTTCCCGCAACGAGCGCACCCGACAATTCCTGTCGCAGGTGCTGGGCCATTGATTGGAAGCACGATCCGAATGCGTCACGCCGCACGCCCTCAGGCATCTCCATGATTGATCCCGCCACCGCGTTGCACGAAATTCTCGGGCCGAAAGGCTGGCTTTCGGGCAGCGACGCCGAACCTTACCAGCGCGATTGGCTCAATCGCTACGGCGTCGCGCCTCTGGGCGTTGCCAGGCCTGCGGATACGTCTGAGGTTGCCAGTGTCGTCAAGCTATGCCGAGAGGCCGGACTGGCAGTGGTCCCGCAAGGCGGAAACACAGGGCTTTGCGGCGCCGCCGTCGCCCAGCAGTCGAATGCGGTGATCGTCTCGCTTTCGCGCATGACGGCGATCGGCAATCCGGATCTGGACAGCGGATCGATCGTCGTCGAAGCCGGCGTCGTGCTGGCCGCGCTGCACGAGGCGCTGGAACCGGATGGCCTGATGTTTCCAATGCATCTCGGCGCGGAAGGCAGCGCCAGGATCGGCGGCCTGATCGGCACCAATGCCGGCGGCAGCCAGGCTTTCCGCTACGGCATGATGCAGGATCTCGTTCTGGGTCTCGAAGTCGTGACGCCTGATGGCAGGGTCTGGGACGGACTGCGCGCGGTGCAGAAGGACAATGCCGGCTATCAGTTGCGCAAGCTGTTCTGTGGCGCGGAAGGCACGCTCGGGATCGTGACGCGCGCGATCCTGCGGCTGTACCCCAAGCCTCGGCAGCAGGCGAGCGCCCTTCTGGTCCTGCCCGGCTTTGCCGCCGCTGTTTCGTTCGGTGCTTTCCTGCGCGGCGAGGCCGGGGAATTCCTGACTGGCCTCGAGTTCTTCTCCGATTTCGGCCTGCAACTGGCGCTCAAGCACTTGCCCGACCTTGCCTACCAACTGGAGGCACGGGGCGACGTCTATCTGCTGGTCGAACTGGCATCGGGATCGCTACGTGTTCCCCTGGACGAGATCCTGGCTTCGGCGCTGGAATGGGGCATGGAACAGGGCCTGGTCGTCGACGGCGCGCTGGCGGCGACAGGTGCGCATCGGGCACAATTCTGGCGGCTGCGCGAGGAGCAACCGGAGGGACAGAGGCTGGAAGGCGAGCAGCTCAAGCACGACATCTCCGTCCCTTCAGGCGCCATCGCCCGTTTCGTCGAGGCAGGCGCGAAGATCTGCGGCGGCATTCTTCCCGGCGTGCGGGTAAACCCGTTCGGGCACCTTTGCGACGGAAACATCCATTACAACTTGTCGCCGCCGGAAGGTCGTGCCGATTTCGACGGCAAGGCCGAGCTGTTCGCCGAGGCGCTGTCATCTCTTGCCACGCAGATGGGCGGCAGCTTTGCAGCCGAGCATGGACTTGGCCGGGCCAAGGTCGCCATGGCCGACCGCAATCGCGGCCTGGTGGAGCGAGAGCTCATGGCGCGGCTCAAGGCTGTGTTCGATCCGCTGGGCACAATGAACCCGGATGTCCTGGTGCGCGTCTCTCAGTAAAGAAAAACTTTCGAATAGACGGCATTTCTTGGTTTCGTCTCGATCCGCCAGCGTGCAGGTATGAATCCGAAAGGCAGGCTCGGTCCGCTTGCCGCCTGAATGAAGGATGTCGAAGCATGATCCGCAATGGCGGTCGCCTCCTTGTCGAGTGCCTGATCGCGCTCGGCGCGACCAAGAGCTTCGGCGTGCCGGGCGAAAGCTACCTGGCCGTGCTGGACGCGCTGCACGACACTCATGGAAAGCTGGACTACGTGCTGTGCCGCAACGAGGGCGGTGCGGCATTCATGGCCTCGGCCTATGGCAAGCTGACGGGCTCGCCGGGCATCTGCTTCGTGACGCGCGGACCGGGCGTTGCCAATGCGTCCATCGGGGTGCACACGGCGATGCAGGACAGTTCGCCGATGATCATCTTCGTCGGCCAGGTCGGCACCGACATGCGCGGCCGTGAAGCGTTCCAGGAGATCGACTACCGCGCCGTGTTCGGCACGATGGCGAAATGGGCCGTGGAAATCGACGATGTCGAGCGCCTGCCGGAAATCGTTGCCCGGGCCTGGACCACGGCGCTCACCGGGCGGCCTGGCCCGGTGGTGATCGCCCTGCCCGAGGACATGCTGACGACGCTGACCGATGTCGCCGCACTCAGCGGACCGGCCAGGATGTTCGAGGCCGCCGCCGATGCCGATGCGCTGGCCGAGGCCCGCTCCATGCTTGCCGCCTCCCGCAGGCCGGTCATCCTGATTGGCGGCGCCAACTGGTCCACTGCCGGGCGCGCCGCGCTCCAGGCTTTCGCCGAAACCTCCGACATTCCGGTGGTCGCGGCGTTCCGCTTCCAGGATCAGTTCGACAATGGCTCGCCGGTCTTCGTCGGTGAGGCGGGCGTCGGCATGGTCCCGCATGTCAAGAAGCTAATCCGCGATGCCGATTTGATCCTGGCGATCAATGTGCGCTTTGGCGAGATGACCACGGACGGCTACACGCTTTTGTCCGTGCCCGAGCCGAAGCAGAAGCTGATCCATGCCCACGGTTCGGATCGCGAGATCGGCAAGATCTACGTGCCCTCGCTTGGCATCCATGCCGGGCCGAACGCCTTCGCCAAGGCGCTCTCGCCGATCAAGGGCGACTGGGGCGCGTGGCGGTCGCAGGCACGCCAAAGCTATGAGGGCACGTTCACCGCACCGGCCCAGCCGGGCCCCGTCGACATGGTCGAGGTCAGCCGCTGGCTGCGCGAGACGCTGCCCGACGATGTGATCCTGACCAATGGCGCCGGCAATTTCACCGTCTGGCCAAACAAGTTCTTCAAATTCGGGCCGAAGGCACGGC
>NZ_RZQG01000484.1:0-4587 GCF_003998635.1 Mesorhizobium sp. M7D.F.Ca.US.004.03.1.1 | reverse complement strand
CGACATCGAAGCCATGGCAGTCACCGAACTGACATCGGACGAAACCCATTTCAACCTGAGCTGGCGGCTCGAGGCCCGAGAACAGGGCACGCTCGTCCACAGCGCCTCGGCGACGCGGCGCATCAGGCGCGATTTCGCCTGACAGGAGCGGAGAGGAGACCATGCTTGCATATGCAGTGAAGCGCATCGGTCTCGGCCTCCTGATCCTCGTGCTTGTCATGATCGCCATGTATGCGGCCGTTTTCCTGGTTCCGGGCGATCCTGCAACCGTGGCGCTTGGTCCACGCGCCACGCCGGAATTGAAGCGGCTGCTGATCGAGCGCATGGGCCTCGACCAGCCGGTCTGGTGGCAGATCGTCGAATTCTTCCGCAACGCGCTGACCGGCAATCTCGGCTACGATGTCTGGTCGAACCGGCCCGTCTCCACCCTGGTGCTGGAAGCGTTGCCGAACACGCTGATCCTCGGGCTGACCGCGCTCACCGTCGCGCTTCTCATCGGCGTTCCGCTCGGCTGCCTGTCCGTGATGCGGCGCGGCACAACAGCCGATGCCATCATCGGCGTGCTGTCGGTCGGCGTCATCGCCGTGCCGTCCTTCGTCGTCGCCATCTATTCGCTGCTGCTCTTTGCCGTGACGCTGCGCTGGCTGCCGGCCATCGGTGCCGGCGAGGCCGGTGACTTCGTCAGCCAGGCCAAGGCGCTGATCATGCCGGCGGCAGCCATAGCGCTCGGCTGGATCGGCTACATCGCCCGCATGGTGCGCGCCTCGATGATGGAGGTGATGGGCGAACCGCACATCCGCACCGCGCGCTCGTTTGGTTTGCCTGAATGGAAGATCGTCTCCAAATACGCGCTGCGCATCGCCATCATCCCGACCATCTCGCTGGTCGCCGTCGGCCTCGGCAGCATCCTGTCCAGCGCCGTCTTCGTCGAGGCGGTGTTCGCTCGACCCGGCATCGGCAAGCTCATCACCGACGCCGTCAACACCCGCAACTATCCGGTCGTCATGGGCACGGTGCTGATCATGACCGCCATCTACGTCTCCATCACCATCGCCGCCGATCTGTTGATTGCGCGGCTCGACCCGAGGGTGCGCGATGTCTTCCGTGGCTGACGCCTCGCTCTCCCTTCCGGACCGACAAAGGCTGCCGCCGCTGCGGGCGCTGCTTGCCGATCCGTTCACTTGCGTGGCGCTGATCCTGGTCACCGGCTTCCTCATCACCGCAATCTTCGCGCCATGGCTGGCGCCCTATTCGCCGATCAAGATCGATGTGCTGCACAAGCTGCAGCCGCCATCGCTCGCGCACTGGTTCGGAACCGATCATCTCGGCCGGGATCTCCTGTCGCGCGTCATTTTTGGCGCGCGCACGGCGCTGACCATCGCCATGGTCTCGGTGGCCATCGCCGGCGCCATCGGCCTGCTGCTCGGCCTGATCGCCGGCTACGGGCCGCGCTGGCTCGACGCCATCCTGGTGCTGAGCTTCGACAGCTTGAACTCGCTCCCGATGATCATGTTCGCGCTCGCCATCATCACCGTGCTCGGCGCCGGCACCGGCACGCTGATCATCGTCATCGCCGCGACCTCGTTCCCGAGCTATGCCAGGCTGATCCGGGCGCAGACGCTGGCGCTGAAGAACAGCGACTATATCCTCGCCGAGCGCCTGCTCGACGCCAGTGCAACGCGCATCATCTTCATCCACCTCCTGCCCAATGTCGTCGGCCCGCTGATCATCCTTCTGTCGATGGACATTCCGGTCGTCATCATGGTCGAGGCCGGCCTTAGCTTCCTCGGCCTTGGTGTGCGGCCGCCGACACCGTCCTGGGGCTCGATCCTCTATGATGGCTACACCTCGATCCGCTCGGCACCGTTCATGGTCATCTTCGGCGGGCTGCCGCTGGTGCTCGCAACGCTCGGCTTCACTTTCCTCGGCGAGGGCCTGCGCGACTATCTCGACCCGCGCCTGCAATTGCGGAGGCCGGCATGACCGGCTCGCTTTCCGCCATCGATCTCAGCGTCCGCTATGAGACGCCGCATGGCGCAGTGCATGCCTTGCGTCATGTCGACATCGAAGCGCATCCCGGCGAGGTGATCGGCATTGTCGGTGAGAGCGGCTGCGGCAAGTCCACGCTGGTCACCGCATTGGCCAACCTGTTGCCGGCCAATGCCCGCATCGACGGATCGATCAGCTACAACGGCGTCGACCTGGCAAAGCTCGACGCGCACCATCAGCGCCTGCTGCGTGGTGACGAGATCGCGCTGGTCAGCCAGGATCCGATGACCGCCTTCAACCCGGTGCTGACCATCGGCGACCAGCTCGTCGACTTCCAGCACCACCGCAAGGATCTCGGCCGTGCGCAGAAGCGGGCGCGCATCGCCGCCATGCTCGGCCGCGTCGGCATTGCGGATGCCGAACGGCGGATGAACAGCTATCCGCACGAACTGTCCGGCGGCATGCGCCAGCGCGTGGCGATTGCCGCCTCCCTGTTGACCGATCCCGGCCTGCTCATCGCCGACGAGCCGACGACGGCGCTCGACGTGACCATGGAGGCGCAGATCATCCATCTGCTGCGCGAACTCCGGCGCGACTACAACGGCATCATCATTGTTGTCTCGCACCATCTCGGCGTCATCGCCGAGCTCTGCGACCGCGTCTATGTCATGTATGCCGGCGAGGTGGTGGAGGGCGGCGAGGTCGACGCCATCTTCCACGATGCGCGGCATCCCTATACGCAAGCGCTGCTCGCCTGCGATCCTGCCCGCTTCCACGAGCGACTGGACAGGCTGCCGACCATTCCCGGCTCGCTTCCCAATCTGACCCAACCGCCAATGGGATGCGTCTACGCGCCGCGCTGCGATCGTGCGTTCGCGCCATGCGGTTCGGTCGCGCCGCCACTCGTGAAACTGTCCGCCTCGCATGTCGCGCGCTGCCATGCGGTGACGCCATGAGCCCGCTGCTCGCCATCAATGATCTGTCGGTGACCTTCGCACGTAAGAGTTTGCTCAGCCGCCTGATCAATCCGTTCCCCTTGCCGAGCTTCAATGTCATCGACGGCGTGACGCTGTCGCTGATGCCGGGCGAGACGCTTGGGCTGGTCGGCGAGTCCGGTTCCGGCAAGACGACGCTTGCCCGCACCATTCTTGGCCTTGTGCGCGCCGCTGCCGGCCGCATCACCTTCGAGGGCAGGGACGTGGCGACGCCGGCCGATTTCCGCGCCATGCGAAGGCGCTCGGCGATGATGTTCCAGGACCCTGTTGCCTCGCTCAGCCCGCGCCTGCGCATCGGCACACTGCTGACCGAGCCGCAGATCATTCAAGGCGTGCCGATGCCGGATCGCCGCGCCGCGGCAAAAGCGCTGCTGGCGCTGGTCGGCCTGCCGGCCTCCTTCGTCGACCGCTTTCCACATGAGCTGTCGGGCGGGCAGGCGCGCCGCATCGGCGTCGCCCGCGCGCTGGCAATGAAGCCGCATCTGCTGCTCGCCGACGAGCCGACCGCCGGCCTCGATGTCTCCGTGCAGGGCGACGTGCTCAACCTGATCGGCGAGCTGAAACGCGAGCTTGGTTTCGCCGCCATGATCGTCACCCACAATCTGGCAATGATCCGCCATGTCAGCGATCGGCTGGCCATCATGTATCTCGGCCGGCTGGTCGAGACGGGACCGACGCAGGATGTGTTTTCGGCGCCGCTGCATCCCTACACGGCGACGCTGATCCGGTCCGAGCCGATACCCGACCCACGCCGGCGCAGCCAGAACCCCGCCGTCACTGGCGAGATCCCAAGTGTATTCCGGCGGCCATCTGGCTGCGAATTCCACACACGCTGCCCGATCGCGCGCGATCGCTGCAAGACCGAGGCACCGGCCTATCGACCGATGGGCACCGATCGGATGGTGCGCTGCCATTTCCCGCTGGTGACAGGCGGGCAAGAACGGGAAGCCTTCTCACGCGCTTCCGCAAACCACAGGGGAAACTGACATGACACAATGGAACATGGACAGACGTGCATTCCTGAAAGCGGCGGGCGCGCTGGGTGTCGGCCTGACGATGAAGCCGGGCTTCGCCTGGTCGGCCGCCGGCGACACTTTGCGCATCCGCATGGAGGGCGATCTGCAATGCCTCGATCCTGCCTTCATGAATGGCGGCATCGAGGATGTCATGATGCGAGGTATCTATGTCTCGCTGAACCGTTTCGACGATATCAGGAAAGGCTCGCCCTGGTCGTTGTGGGGCGCCGAAAAGCTCGAACAGAAAGATCCGAGGACCATCGCCTTCACCTTGATCGACGGGCTGAAATGGTCTGGTGGATTTGGCGCGGTCACCGCCGATGACGTGAAGTTCTCGTTCGAGCGCATCGCCGACAAGGCCCTGTCGTCGCCCTGGGCCTATCAGTTCGAAAAACTCGACCGCGTCGAGGTCGTCGATGCACGCAACGGCATCATCCACCTGAAAGAGCCCTACCAGCCGATCTTCGTCACCAGCCTGCCTTACTATGGCGGACACATCATCAGCCGCGCCGGCACCGAGAAGGCGGGTGGCAAGTTCACCACCGAGCCGCCGGCGACATGCGGTCCCTACCTCTTCTCCGACTGGC
>NZ_RZQG01000483.1:0-4587 GCF_003998635.1 Mesorhizobium sp. M7D.F.Ca.US.004.03.1.1 | reverse complement strand
GGGACGCGACGCGCCCAGGCGCTCGGCAGCCCCCGCCTCGGCGAGGTCCCCGGTGTGGAGGGTGACGCTGACGCCGTCCATGCCAGGTGCCTGCGGCGGCACGATGTCGTGCAGGTCGAGCGCGGTGATCTTGCCGCCGCGCAGCGTGCCGTCCTTGGCCAACCGGGCGATGAGCTTGCGGCCGACCATGCCCGCGGCGCCAGTGATCAGAATGCGCATGTCGAAAATTCCTTGCCTACTTGCCCTGGTTTTTACGCTGGTTGCGGGCCCGCAGCCAGAACACCGAGAAAAACGCCAGCACGAAGACGATGCCAAAGGCGCCGGCCAGCACGGTCGAAAGGCTGCCGAGAGCCAACATTACGGTCGGCAGATAGTAGGCGCCGATACCGAACAGAAGCATGATCCATACTGCGGCGATAACAGCATTCCTGGTGTCGCGGTCCATCACGCCACACCAGGGCAGCGGGTGTTCATCAAGCTGGTTTTCAAGGTCTTGCAACTCCTGCGGCAGGACCAATCGACATCAATCGATCGGTCCTAGTGATGGTGGTCGTGACGCGCGGCCGCGTCATGCTCGTGCCCGTGGTCGTCGCCATCGTCGGCGCACTGTCCGAATTCCGATTCCACGGTGGCATGGCTGATGCCGTGCTCGCTGGCAAGTCGCTTCTTGACGGCGCTGACCGCCTGATAGGCATCGACGCTCTCCTCGAGGCAGGCATGCAGCGTCGCCATGTTGCTGGTACCGTCAAGCGACCAGACATGCATATGGTGCACTTCGCGCACCCCCACGACCGTCGCCTCGATGTCCCTGGCGATCAGATCGCGGTCGAGGCTTGGCGGCACGCCCTCTAGCAGGACATGAGCGGCTTCACGCATCAGCGACCACGCCGTGTACAGGATCAGCAGCGAGACCAGGACCGACAGGATCGGGTCGATCGGCGTCCAGCCGGTCGCCAGGATGACCAGCGCCGCAACGATGGCCGCGGCCGAGCCCAGCAGGTCGCCAAGCACATGCAGGATGGCGCCGCGCATGTTGAGGCTCTCGCGGTCGCCGCCATGCAGCACGAAGAACGAGCCGATATTGACCAGCAGACCAAGGATCGCCACCGCCAGCATCGGCCCGCCAAGCACCGGCGTCGGCGCCTGCAGGCGCCCCCACGCTTCATAGACGATCCACAGCGCGATGACGAAGATGGCAATGCCGTTGGTATAGGCCACCAGCGTCTTGACCCGGCCGAAGCCGTAGGTGAGGCGGCCGGTCGCCGGACGCCCCGCAAGATGAAACGCATACCAGGCAAGGCCGAGCGCGATCGAATCGGCGAGCATGTGGCCGGCATCCGCCAGCAGCGCCAGCGACCCGGTGAGGATGCCGCCGAACGCTTCGGCAACCATGAAGCCGCCGGTCAGGCAGGCTGCGATCAGAACGCGTTTCTTGTCGGTCGAGCCATGCACATGACCCGGCCCATTATCGTGCCCAGTGTGATCATGCCCGCTGTGATCGTGGGTAAGCGCCAATGGCAAACTCCCGTTACGCGCCTGATCTCACGCCCCAAACTGCGCGCGAAAATCCTCGAACCGTCGCCTCTGCTGGCCGTCGCCATCGAAATTGGCCGGATCGAGCCACGCTTCATAGGCTTTGCGTAGGGCCGGCCACTCCTTGTCGATGATCGAATACCATGCCGTATCGCGGTTTTCACCCTTGACGATGAGATGCTGGCGGAAAATGCCTTCGAACTTGAAGCCGAACCGGTCGGCCGCCCGCTTCGAGGGCTCGTTGCGGTTGTTGCACTTCCATTCGTAGCGGCGATAGCCAAGCTCGTCGAAGATGTATTTCATGAACAGGAACTGCGCTTCGGTCGCTCCCGGCTTGCGCGAGATGAGTGGCCCCCAATAGATGTTGCCGATCTCGATGACGCCGTAGGCTGGATCGATGCGCATCAGCGTCTGGCGTCCGGCGACCTTGCCGCTGGCCTTGTCGATGACGGTGAAGAACAGCGGATCCTCGCTGGCCTCGACCTTGTCCAGCCACGGCTGGAAGGCGGCGCGCGTCTCCGGCGGATAGTCGGGCAGCCAGGCGAAGCGACCCTCCACATCGGACACGGAGGACGCTTCGTAGAGGCCGTCGCCGTGTTTTGCAGCGCTCAGCGGCTCAAGCCGGACATAGCTTCCGTCGATGGCCTTGCGCTCGGGCCGCGGACGCGGTTGCCAATCCTTGAGATTTTCCGACACCGAAAGCTCCAATCCGTTTGACTTTTGCGGCCCGAGGCTCACAAAAACGCGACCCAACAGCAAGAACCACACGGACGGGAAAAATGCTCCACACGATTTCGGCCTTCGACCGTCTCGGCGAGGAAAACGCCTTTGCCGTGCTCGCGAGGGCCACGGCGCTGGCCCAACAAGGCCGCGACATCGTCAATCTCGGCATCGGCCAGCCCGACTTCAAGACGCCGCAGCACATCGTCGAGGCGGCGATCAAGGCGCTGCGCGACGGCCACCACGGCTACACGCCGGCCAATGGCCTGCTGGCAACGCGCGAGGCGGTGGTGCGGCGCACGCTGACCACCACCTGTGTCGAAATATCGCCCGAAACGGTGATGATCCTGCCCGGCGGCAAGCCGACCATGTTCGCCGCGATCCTGATGTTCGGCGAGCCTGGCGCCGAGATCCTCTATCCCGATCCGGGCTTCCCCATCTACCGCTCGATGATCGAGTTCACTGGCGCCGCGCCTATTCCCGTGCCGATGCGAGAGGAGAACGGCTTTGCCTTCTCCGCCGAGGAGACGCTGGCGCTGATCACCTCGAAGACCAGGCTGTTGATCCTCAACTCGCCGGCCAATCCGACCGGCGGCGTCACGCCCCGTGCCGAGATCGAGAAACTGGTCAAGGGGCTGGAGGCGCATCCGCAGGTCGCCATCCTTTCCGACGAGATCTACGACGTCATGACCTATGACGGCGAAACGCATTGCTCGCTGCTCGGCTTTCCCGAGATCCGTGACCGGCTGATCGTGCTCAACGGCTGGTCGAAGACCTGGGCGATGACCGGCTGGCGCATGGGCTGGTCGATCTGGCCGAATGGCGACAGGGGCGCCCATCTCTACGACAAGGTGCGCAAGCTGGCGGTCAATTGCTGGTCTTGCGTCAACGCGCCGAGCCAGTTTGCCGGCATCGCGGCCATCGACGGCCCGCAGGACGATGTCGACAAGATGATGCGTGCCTTCGACCGCCGCCGGAAGATCGTTGTCGAGGGGCTGATTGCCTTGCCCAACATTTCGTGCATCACGCCCAAGGGCGCGTTCTATGCCTTCCCCAACGTGTCGAAGACCGGCTGGAAAGCAAAGAAGCTCGCTTCGGCGCTGCTCGACGAGGCTGGCGTGGCGCTGATCGGCGGCCCCGATTTCGGCATTCTCGGCGAAGGCTATATCAGGCTCTCCTACGCCAACTCCGAGGAGAACATCTTGCGCGCGCTGGACAGGATCGGAACGTTCCTGGCGAAGTGAGCTTCAAAGCGGACCGCTGGCCTCTTTCTGGCGGTTGCGACTGGCGACAATGATGGTGTCATGATCCGTCCGGAGACGCACGGCCAGGGGCTGGGCGTGTGTGTTGGGAACAGCTACGCTCCCTGGATCAGGATCGAAGCAGGTGCCTCAGATGTTCTATGCAATCCTTGCCTATCACGTGGAAGATGCGATCAAGGCGCTGACGCCGCAGGAAGACGCGGCGCTGATGGCCGACCTGCTGAAGATCAACACCCGGCTTCATGAGGCAGGCACGCTTGGACCGTCCGCGCGTCTGGGGGCGACAAACGATGCTTGCACGCTGCGCGGCCCGGGCGACGGTATAATCATCGACGGCCCTTTCGCAGAAACCAAGGAACAGTTGCTCGGCCTCTATGTGGTCGACTGCACCACGAGAGACGACGCCATCGCGATCGCCCGCGACCTTCGCCGCGTCAATCCTACCGCCGTTTACGAGATCAGGCCCATTCTGCTCTTCAAGCCCGGCGTGCCGCTGGCAGGGAAATAACTATCCACGCCCTACAAACGGCATCTTGGTCGCCATCACCGTCATGAACAGCACATTGGCGTCGAGCGGCAGGCTGGCCATGTGGACGACGGCGTCGGCCACGCGCTGAACATCCATAACCGCTTCGGCTGATATCGAGCCGTTGGCCTGCGGAACGCCGACCGTCATTGGCTGCGCCATGTCGGTCAGCGCATTGCCGATGTCGATCTGGCCGCAGGCAATGTCATAGGGCCGGCCATCGAGCGCCAGCGTCTTGGTCAGTCCGGTGATGGCATGCTTGGTCGCTGTGTAGGGGACCGAACCCGGACGTGGCGCATAGGCCGACACCGAACCGTTGTTGATGATGCGGCCACCCATCGGCCTCTGCTTGCGCATGGCGCCGAAGGCGGCGCGGGCGCACAGGAACGAACCGGTGAGGTTGACCCCGACGATATCGTTCCACACCTCGACAGGGATCTCGTCGATCGGCGTCGATTTGTAGCCCATGCCGGCATTGTTGAAGAGCAGGTCGACACGACCAAAGGCCTCAGCCACCGTCTCGAACAGATCGTCGACCTGTTCAGC
>NZ_RZQG01000482.1:0-4592 GCF_003998635.1 Mesorhizobium sp. M7D.F.Ca.US.004.03.1.1 | reverse complement strand
GTCTTGCCCCTGATCTCCTTCCTGGAGAAATCCTCAGCGCATCGATCGCCAGCGCGCCGGCCGGCTCCAGCACGACGCCCTCGACGTTGAGCATCTCGATCATGGTGGCGCAGAGCCGGTTTTCCGGGATCAGCCGCACCGTGTCGGCCGGGAAATCCTTGAGATGCCGCAACGGCTCGCGGCCGATCTCTGCCACCGCCGCGCCATCGACGAAATTGTCGACCTTGGCGAGTTTGAGCCGTTTTCCCGCAGCGAGGCTCTCACGCAGGCTCGGCGCGCCGGCCGGCTCGCAGAAGACGAAGCGCGCTTCCCGGCCCTGATCGGCGAAATAGTGGGTGACGCCGGCGGCAAGCCCGCCACCGCCAACCGGCAGCATGATGATATCGGGCATGCGGGCGCCCGGCATCTGGTCTGCGATCTCATAGGCGACGGTTGCCTGCCCCTCGATGATGTCCTTGTGGTCGAAGGGCGGCACCATATGGGCGCCGCAGCTTTCGGTGAATTCGAAGGCGGCGCGATAGCAGTCGTCGAAAAAATCGCCGACCAGCCTGATCTCGATGAAATCGCCGCCGAACAGCCTGGTCTTGTCGATCTTCTGCTGCGGCGTCGTCACCGGCATGAATACAACGCCTCGTCTGCCGAAATGGCGGCAGACGAAAGCAAAGCCCTGCGCATGGTTGCCGGCGGACGCACAGACGAACAGTTCAGCCTCGTTGCCAGCCGCCAGCGTCTTGCGGAAGAAATTGAAGGCGCCGCGGATCTTGTAGGAGCGCACCGGCGACAGATCCTCGCGCTTGAGCAGCACCCGCGCACCGGTCTTTTTCGAAAGATAGTCGTTTTCCTGCAGCGGCGTTTCCGGGAAGATCTGGCGGATCGCGGCGGCGGCAGCAGCGACACGGGAAGAGAAACTGTTCATCGCAAAACCACCTCGCGCCGCATGTCGTCTGCGGACCTCTATCATTGTTCGGGCCGCGCACCGGCTGTTTGTGGCGCGCCCCGCCTTCGCGCAGCCGGCTCAGCCTATTGCATATCCGTCCTCGCGGCGCCATTGTCCGGCCATACATACTCTCCCGCAACGGGCATTCGTAAAACCCTTGCAAACACTTGGAGGCGTTTGTTCATACCGTCGCATCGAGCGGCCTGAAATCGATGTCCTTGCCGGAATCGATGAGCTGACCGTGAAGCCGCCCATTGCGCCACCACGGGGCGTTCCTCCCGCCATTTTGGCTTTCGCGCAACAGTGCGATGGCCGTAACCGGGCGTTGACCACATTTCGACTGGACACGACTTAGTTCTGCCGCACTCTGCCTGTCCGGGAGGTGTCGCGGGGGTAGACAGGCCTTTCGGCCAGAGTTGGAATTTCAAGCGTGCCTTTGAAGAAGATCTTTACCGTTGTCCTGGCCTTGTTCGTCGCCGGCTGCGCCGGCTCGCAAACACAGGAACTGCTGGGTAGCGCCATGGTGTCCGCTCCGGTGACGGAGATCGCAGGCAATCACAGCATCTTCATCGCCACGACGCGCAAGAAGTCCGACGATCCCAACAAGGTTTTCGACGGCGAGCGCTCGGCCACGCTGAACTACGCCCGCGTCAACGTCACCGTGCCAGGGCTCCACAAGACCGGCCAGATCGAGCGGCGCTCGCGCGGCAAGTCGGATGACCCGGCGAAATATTTCATGGCTTCGGAAGTCGTCGGCTACGACGCACAGCCGAAATTCTCCAGCGCGCTCAACGCCGACATCGCGGCGCGTGGCGGCCGCGTCATGGTCTTCGTGCATGGCTACAACACCGGCTTCGACGCCGCCGTCTATCGCCTGACCCAGATCGTCCATGATTCCGGCTATCCCGGCACGCCTGTGCTGTTTTCCTGGGCATCGGGTGCCAGGACCACCGATTATGTCTATGACAAGGAAAGCGCCAGTGCTGCCCGCGACCAGCTGGAAGTGACGCTCAGGATGCTGGAGCAGTCGGGCGCACGGCGTATCGACATCGTCGCGCATTCGCTCGGAACCTGGGTCACCATGGAAACGCTGCGCCAGATGGCCATCACCGGCGACCGCGATCTCGGCGGCAAGCTGGGCGACGTGGTGCTGGCCTCGCCCGACATCGATGTCGACGTGTTCAAGAGCCAGATGCGGCGCTACGGCAAGCCCGACAAGCCGTTCATCCTGCTGTTGTCCGACGACGATCGGGCGCTCAGGCTCTCCGGCCTGATCGCCGGTTCGCGGCCGCGCGTCGGCGACTACAAGGATGCCGCCGATCTTGCCTCCTACGGCGTGACGGTCGTCGACCTCTCCAAGGTCAAGGGAAGCGACAGCTTCAACCATACGAAATTCGCCGACAATCCGACGCTGGTGAAGATGATCGGCCAGCGGTTGCGCGAGGATGACGGCTTTGCCAGCGACCGTGACGTGACGGATCGCATCGGCCTGCTTGGGCAATAGAGGCGGTCCCGCGGTTTTCGCCGTGCCTGTTCACCATCGCGGACATATGGACTCACTTTGAACTGGACCGCGCCGGCCTCTGGCTTTATCGGGATAGCCAGCGACGTCATGCGTTTGACGTCCCCCTTTGCGGGAGCCGGCGTGTGACCGTGCGTTCGAAGAGCTACCTCGTCGTTGCGTTCGCGCTCGCTGTCACCGGCTGCGCCGGCCAGAACACGCATGACCTGCTCAACAAGACGACGATCGCGGTGCCCGCTTCCAACATCGCGGCCACGCATGAGATCTTCGTTGCCACGACCCGCCAGAAGGCAACCAAGGATCCTCGACAGGTGTTCGACGGTGATCGCTCGCCGACCACCAGCTTTGCCCGTGTCGACGTCACCGTTCCGAAAAGCCATCAGGTCGGCGCCATCGAGCGGGCCAAGGGATCCGCCAACAGCAATCCGGCCAAGGACTTCACCGCCAAGGACGTCGCCTTCTACGAAGGCGCGCCGCAATTCGCCAAGGCGGTCGGCGCCGACATCGCCATGCGCGGCGACCGCGCGCTGGTTTTCGTGCACGGTTTCAACAACGGGTTCGATGACGGCATCTACCGGCTGACACAGATCGCGCACGACACCAAGTATCCCGGTACGCCGGTGCTGTTTTCCTGGGCTTCAAGCGCCAAGACAACAGGGTACCTCTATGACAAGGACAGCGCCAATGCCGCGCGCGACGACCTTGAGGCAACGTTGCGGATGCTCGCCAAGACCCAGGTAAAGAGCATCGACATCATCGCCCATTCGATGGGAACCTGGGTGACCATGGAAGCGCTGCGCCAGCTCGCCATCACCGGCGATCGCGATCTCGGCGGCAAGCTCGGCTATGTTATCCTGGCCTCGCCCGACATCGATGTCGACGTGTTCAAGAAGCAGATGATCCGTTACGGCAAACCCACCAAGCCTTTCGCCATCCTGCTTTCAGGCGACGATCGGGCTTTGAAGCTCTCCTCCTTCATCTCCGGCGACAAGCCACGCGTCGGCGATTACGGCAACGCGGCGGACCTCGCCAGCTATGGCGTGTCAGTCGTCGACCTGACCAAGACCAAGGGCGGCGACCAACTGAACCACGCCAAATTCGCCGACAACCCGTTCATGGTGCAATTGCTCGGCGACCGGCTGCGCGCGCCCGCCGGCCTGGCTTCGGACGAGACAGCACCCGCACAACTCGACAATCTCGGCCAAGGCCTCGGCAAGGCTGTTGGCTCGGTTGCCGAAATCGTCATCACCACGCCGTTCAGGGTGCTGACCATCGCCACTGGCGGGTGACTACCATCAACAAGCGCAAGGGTATGTCGAGATTCGGGTCAGGCCGAGTCGAGAATGGCGGCTTTCGAGAACCGGAGCGGAACGTACTTTAAGTACGTGAGCTCAGTTCTACCGCGACGCGGTAGAACGGGGAAGCGCAGAAAGCCTCCATTCGCAGGCCGGCCTCACCCGAATATCGATATACCCTAGACGAAGAGGTCGACCTTCTGGAAGGTCGTCACGTCGATCAGGCCGACATCGGAAATCCTGAGTTCGGGAATGACGACCAGCGCCAGCAGCGAGTGCTGCATGTAGGCGTTGTTCAGCGAACAGCCCATCTTGCGCATTGCCTCGGTGAGTTTCTCCGCCTTGGCCGCGACGATTTCGGCCCGCTCGTCCGACATCAGCCCGGCGATCGGCATTTCGACCAGCGCCAGTTCCTTGCCCTTGGAGAACAGCACGACGCCGCCGCCGACCTCGCCCAGCCGGTTGACCGCCAGCGCCATGTCCTGTTTGTTGGTGCCGACGCAGATGATGTGGTGGGCGTCATGCGCCACGCTGGACGCCATGGCGCAGTCGCCAATGTAGCCGAAGCCGGAGACGAAGGCGTTGGTGACGCCGCCCGTGCCCCGGTGGCGCTCGACCAGCGCGATCTGGCAGATGTCGTTGCGACGATCCATGGCGACCAGTCCGTCCTCGACTGGCAGATAGGCCTCCAGCGCGCGCGTCGGCGCCTGGTTTTCGATGACGCCGATGACGCGCACCCGCACCTCGTTGGCGCCCTTGGGAGCGGCGATGTCGAAGTCGCCAGCCTTGAGCCTCTTGCCGAGCTTGACGGTGTTCTTCGCCGTCCGGGGATAATCAT
>NZ_RZQG01000481.1:0-4470 GCF_003998635.1 Mesorhizobium sp. M7D.F.Ca.US.004.03.1.1 | reverse complement strand
GTTTTTTGCCGCCACTTCAAGGCGGCGACGGCGATGAGCCCGATCCAGTATCAGAAACAGATCCGGCTGCTGGAGGCCCGCCATTTGCTGCTTGCCCAGCCAGGCAATGTTGCAAGCGTCGCCTTCGCCGTCGGCTATGAGAGCGCTTCCCAGTTCAGCCGGGAGTATGCCCGCCAGTTCGGCTCACCGCCGGCGCGCGACGCAGCGCGGCTTTCGGCGGCAGGCGAGGTGGCCGTAGAGATCATCTAGACCTTGCGTTTGCGACCCGTGTCGCGTCGCTTCTCGCCGACGCCGACGGTCAGTGCCATGGCCAGCGCCATCGTCGCCGACAGCGACCGGAAGCCGGCGAAATCCGCCTCGGCCACCTCAAACCAGACCTTGGCGAACTGGGCGAGCGGCGAAAACGAGCTGTCGGTGATGGCGACGATCGGCACGCCCTGTTCCGAGATGCTACGCGCTTCCTCGATGGTGGCCGGGGCGTAGGGCGCGAAGGAGATGGCGATGACGGCATCCGCCGGTGTGGCGAAGCCGATCATCTCGGCGTTCAGGCCGGCGGCCGATTCGATCAGCTGGTTGCGGATCTTCAGCTTGCCCAGCGCATAGGCGATGTATGACGCCACCGGATAGGAGCGGCGCTTGGCCAGCACATAAATGGTCTCGGCCTTTGCCAGCAGCGAAATCGCGTCTTCCAGATGCGCATCGTCCAGCGTGCGCGAGATATCGTTGAGCGAGGTGCTGGCGGCGGCGACGAAGCCGTCGAAGATGGCACGATGACCGGCGCCGCCCTCGGCCTTGGTGCGCAGCGCCTGCAGCCGTTCGTCATAGGACGAGTTGCGCTCGCGCAGCCGCTCGCGAAACACCTGCTGCAGGCTGGTGAAGCCGTCGAAGCCAAGCTGCTGGGCAAAGCGGATCAAGGTCGAAGGCTGCACGCCGGCCGAAGCGGCGATGCTGGCGGCGGTGCCGAAGGCGATATCGTCGGGATTGTCGAGCGCATAGGCGGCGATCTGGGCGATGCGCTTCGGCAGGCTTTCGCGCCGGTCAAGGATCGTGGCGCGCAATGTCTCGAAGTCACGAGGTACCCGTTCGTCCATCGTCGGCCCGTCCAAGCTCATCGGTGAAAGCGTCCTCTCTGCCCCATCATAGCGAGCCTGCGCAAGAACGCCATAAAAAATGAGGCAGACATTCCATTCCAAGGCAAAATGGACTAATTCATCCATCTGATACATCAGGCAGTGGAGAAACGGAAAATGGTCGGCGTCGGTCTCATCGGCACGGGTTTCATGGGCAAGTGTCACGCCATCGCATGGAGTGCCGTCGGCGCCGTCTTTCCGGATGTCGCCAAGCCAAAGCTTGTGCATCTCGGCGAGGTCAATGAGGAGCTTGCTCAACGCAAGGCAGGCGAGTTCGGTTTCGCCAAGGCGTCCGGCGACTGGCGCGCCGTCGTCAACGACCCGGAGGTCGACATCGTCTCGCTGACCACGCCCAACCAGTTCCATCCGGAAATGGCCATCGCGGTTCTTCAGGCCGGCAAGCATCTGTGGTGCGAAAAGCCGATGGCGCCGAGCTTTGCCGAAGCCGAGGCGATGGCAGCGGCGGCCAAAAAGTCCGGTAAGATCGCGGCGCTGGGCTACAATTACATCCAGAGCCCGGCCATCCGCCACATCGGTGCGCTGCTCGACGAGAAGATCATCGGCGAGGTCAACCATCTGCGCATCGAGATGGATGAGGACTTCATGGCCGACCCGGAGGCGCTGTTCTTCTGGAAGCACGAAGCCGCTTCCGGCTATGGCGCGCTCGACGATTTCGCCGTGCATCCGCTGTCGCTGGTTTCCGCCCTGTTCGGTCGCGTCGCCAGCGTCATCTGCGACATGGCCAAGCCCTATGCCGACCGCAAGGTGGCTAGCGGCGGGCGCCGCGCGGTCGAAACCTACGACATCGCCAGCGTGCTGATGCACCTGGAAAACGGCATTGCCGGCACGCTGCTGGTCAATCGTTCCGCCTGGGGCCGCAAGGGCCGCATTGCCATCCAGATTTTCGGCTCGAAGGGGTCGATCCTGTTCGATCAGGAGCGGATGAACGAAATCCAGCTCTATGTCACCGCCGATCGCCCGACCGAACAGGGCTATCGCACCATCCTGGTGGCGCCGCACCACAAGCCCTACGACGCCTTCCTGCCGGCGCCCGGCCATGGGCTCGGCTTCAACGATCTCAAGATCATCGAATGCCACGAACTGCTGACGCGGCTTGCCGGCAAACCGGCGCGGCTCATCGAATTCGCCGAAGGGCTGGAGATCGAGCGCACCGTGCACGCGATGGCGCGCTCCTTCGAGGAAAAGCGCTGGGTCGATGTGAGGTAGTCTCGCACCCGGTTTTCGCTTCGCGAAGGTGCTTCAGACGGCGGCGGTCGAGGTGTTTGTCTCCCAGCCGTTGACCCAGACCTGCCGCAACCGATCACCTTCGCCCTTGAACCGTAGTCCCGTCGCCTGGCAATCCTCGATCCGGTCGCTGCGGAAATTGCGGATCGCCTGGCGCAACTCGCACCAGCCGACGATGTTGGCGGTTTCGGCGTAATAGATCAGGGCGATAGGCCGAACGAGCCGCTCGGAGGCGCGGCCCATTTCGTCGCGATAGGAGAGGTCGAGCTTCTCCTCGTCACGAATGGCGCGGCGCACCAGCGCCAGGTCGATCGCACCGGTCGAAGGCGCGGCGAACCCCCACGCATGCAGCGCATTGGCGTCGAATGCCTGTCGCAAGGGCGGCGGCACCGCGCCGGCGATCTTTGCACTGACGCGCTTGGCCGCCTGCTTGAGTTCGCTGTCCCCCGTGCGCTCCAGCAGTGCCAGCGACAGGATGATCGCCTCCATCTCCTCGATCGAAAACATCAGCGGCGGCAGGTCGAAGCCGGGGCGCAGGATGTAGCCGATGCCACGCCCGCCTTCGATCGGCACGCGCATCGCCTGCAGTGCTGCGATGTCGCGATAGATCGAGCGCACCGTCACTTCCAGTCGCTCGGCAATCGTCGCCGCCGTCACCGGCTGCCGCGCCAGCCGTACGATCTGTATGATCTCGAACAGGCGTGACGCCTTGCGCATTTTTCACTCGGGGTTCCGATCGCAACTGACACACCATCGTCAGTTGGGCTGACCTATAGGAGCGCCTATCGAGTTGAGAATCAACACATTCCGCTGCGGTCTGGCCGGGCGAAGCGACAGGCAACTGACATGGGCTACGCGGAAAATCTCTGGCTTTTCTGTCTCCTCCTCTTCGGCATCATCATCGTGCCCGGCATGGATATGCTTTTCGTGCTTGCCAATGCGCTGACCGGTGGCGGCAACAGGGGACTTGCCGCGACCGGCGGCATCATGCTGGGCGGCATGGTGCACACACTGAACGGCGCGCTCGGCGTCGGTCTGCTGATGCATTTCGTGCCGATCCTCTACAATCCGCTGCTGATCGCCGGCGCCGCCTACATGGCCTTTATCGGGCTGACGCTGATGCGCAGTTCGATCAAGGTCGGCCATGATGGACCTGCCGGCAGTCGCTCCGCATGGAAGGCGTTTCGCCAGGGGGTGGTGATCTGCCTGATCAATCCAAAAGCCTATCTCTTCGTCTTCGCGGTCTACCCGCAATTTCTGAAGCCGGACTACGGTCCGATCTGGATGCAGGCTTCCATCATGGGATTGATGACGATCGTCATGCAGTTTGCCGTCTATGGCGGGCTAGCAATCACTGCCGGTCGCAGCCGCAATCTGCTGGTCGCCAATCCCCAGGCGACCGCCTTTGCCGGCAGGGCGGCCGGATTCCTTCTGGTTGCGATTTCCGTGCTGACCGCATGGGAGGGGCTGAGGGCGGCGTAGTGCCGGCTGAAACCGGAACCGCCGCCCTTCCCATGCCGCCATCCGTATCCGTATCAGGCGGCTCCCTGCCGACTCTCGATCATTGCGCGGCGCACAGATCGGCGCCACTCGACGGCGCCGGCAAGGCCGTGCAGCACCGTCTCGGTGGTCGCCCAGTCGATGCAGCCATCGGTGATGCTCTGGCCATAGACGAGCGGCTTGCCTGCTACGACGTCCTGCCGGCCGGCGACGAGGTTGCTCTCGATCATGACGCCGATGATCCGCTCGTCGCCCGCCGCGACCTGGCCAGCGACATCGGCCGCCACCTTGGGCTGGTTCTCGGGCTTCTTCGAGCTGTTGGCGTGGCTGACATCGATCATCAAACGGGGCGCGACGCCGATGCGGGCAAGTTCCGTGCTGGCAGCCTCGACGCTCGCCGCGTCATAGTTGGGCGCGACACCGCCGCGCAGGATGACGTGGCAGTCCTCATTGCCGGTGGTCGTCGCGATGCCGCTGCGTCCGCCCTTGGTCACCGCCATGAAATGATGCGGCTGGGCGGCGGATTTCACGGCCTCGGCGGCGATCCGCAGATTGCCGTCGGTGCCGTTCTTGAAGCCGACCGGGCAGGACAGGC
>NZ_RZQG01000480.1:0-4599 GCF_003998635.1 Mesorhizobium sp. M7D.F.Ca.US.004.03.1.1 | reverse complement strand
CACGATGACCGGCGTCTTCGAGGGCACGCGGTCATAAAGGTCGATAATGTCCTGATTCATCAGGCGCACGCAGCCTGACGAGACCGACTTTCCGATCGACTTCCATTCCGGCGAGCCGTGCAGGCGGTAGAGCGTGTCGACGTTGCCCTGGAAAAGATAGAGCGCACGCGCACCGAGCGGGTTCTTCAAGCCGCCGGGCATGCCGCCATTGTCGGCGCTGTATGGCTTCAATTCCGGCTGCCGGGCGATCATTTCATCCGGCGGCGTCCACTTCGGCCACTTCTGCTTCCACTGGACCACGGCGTCGCCGGACCATTCGAAGCCAGCGCGGCCGAGACCGACACCGTAACGGATCGCCTGGCCGCCCGGGCGCACCAGATAGAGATGGTGTCCTGTCGTGTCGACGATGATGGTGCCGGGCTTCTGCCCCGTCGGATCGGGAACGATCTGGCGCAGAAACTGCGGATCGATTTTGTCGAACGGTATGGCCGGAAGGTCGAAACCGCCATCGCTGACGGCCGCGTACATCGTCGCATAGTCGGGCAGGGTCGGCTCGACATAGGTTGGCGGCGGCGGCTCGACCGGCCCCGGCCCGGTGGTGGCGCATGCGGAAACCGCGACCGAAGCGGCGCCCAGGGCTGCGGCGTTGAGAAAGCCGCGACGGCTCAGGCGAAAAGTTTCGATTTCGGTTTTGGACATGGTTGCCTTCTTTAGGTCTCAAATCGCAACAAAGCATGAATTCGCCGACCGTTGCGCGGGTGCCTGACAACACCTGGGGCGATAGGCGGTTCCGATTCTGGCCTGAAGGTGGACAAACAAAGGCGAAGCTGTGACTGCGCCGCCACTGTGGCGCCAGGGCCACAGGTCTTAGCTACCCGGCACCAAAGCTTCGAGCGATGGCAGGATCAGGGCCGGCGGGAAGTCCCGGTATTCTTCGGGCTGGTTGGAACGGTTGATCCACACCGTGCGGAAGCCGAATTTGGTGGCGCCTGCAATGTCCCAGCGATTGGAGGACTGGAAGGATACGGCGCCGGGGTAGAGGCGCCAGCCGGTGGCGACCATGTCGTAGACCGCCGGATCGGTCTTGAAGCGCCGCACCGTATCGACCGAATAGATATCGTCCAGAACCTGGTCGAGCGCGGCGGATTTGACCGCTGCCTGCAGCATTTCGGGCGAGCCGTTGGACAGGATCGCCAGTCTCGCTCCCGAAGCCTTGAGCGCCTTGAGCACGGCCGGTACTTCCGGATAGCAATCCAGCCGCCAGTAGGCATCCAGCAATGTCGCCCTGAGGCCGGGGTCGGCCGAAGGAACCTTGCGCAAGGCGAAATCGAGCGCCTGTTCGGTCAGCTGCCAGAAATCGGCATAGGCGCCCATCAGCGTGCGCACCCAGGAATATTCGAGCTGCTTGGCGCGCCAGATCTCGGACAACAATTGGCCGTCCGGCCCGATCCGGTCGGCATGGCGGCGCACGGCGGCATGTACGTCGAACAGCGTGCCATAGGCGTCGAAAACATAGGCGGAGTATTGCATGACAACAGTTTTGAGGGCAGGCGCGACAAGGTGCAAGCTTTGATTGCATCGCGCCCCGGCGCTGGCCTCAACAAAACTCCCTGATGCTGGTTGACGCCGTGCACCAAAGCATCTTCCAATGGCTCTTGACGAGACCAATCAATTGAGACGGGACAACACGATGACACTGGCTGCTGCGGCGCAATCCGCGACATGGACTTTCGTCGATGGTGATTGGCACGAGGGCAATGTCGCCATTCTGGGGCCGCGCAGCCACGCCATGTGGCTCGGCACCAGCGTGTTCGACGGCGGCCGCTGGTTCGAAGGCGTCGCCCCCGACCTCGAGCTCCACGCCGCCAGGGTGAATTCCTCGGCGATTGCGCTCGGCCTCAAGCCGTCGATGACCGCCGACAAGATCGTCGGGCTGACGTGGGATGGGTTGAAGAAGTTCGACGGCAAGACTGCTGTCTACATCAGGCCGATGTACTGGGCCGAGCATGGCGGCTATATGGGCGTGCCGGCCGATCCCGCATCGACCCGCTTCTGCCTTTGCCTCTACGAATCGCCGATGATCCCGCCGACCGGCTTTTCGGTGACCGTATCGCCGTTCCGGCGCCCGACCATCGAAACCATGCCGACCAACGCCAAGGCCGGCTGCCTCTATCCTAACAACGGCCGTGCCATTCTCGAAGCCAAGATGCGCGGCTTCGACAATGCAATGGTGCTCGACATGCTGGGCAACGTCGCCGAGACCGGAACCTCGAACATCTTCCTGGTCAAGGACGGTCATGTCTTTACACCGGCGCCGAACGGCACCTTCCTGTCCGGCATCACCCGCTCGCGCACCATAACGCTGCTTGGCGAGTACGGCTTCAAGACCACGGAAAAAACGCTGTCGGTGCGCGATTTCCTTGAAGCGGACGAAATCTTTTCGACCGGAAACCATTCCAAGGTGGTGCCGATCACCCGTATCGAAGACCGCAACCTGCAACCCGGGCCGGTGGCCAAGAAGGCGCGCGAACTCTATTGGGATTGGGCGCATTCGACTTCCGCCGCTTGAGCGGATAAAAAGGCGATCGACGCTTCATCCCGGAGTTGTCCCAACCCATTCCAGACCTATCTTAGTCCGGTATCGACACCGGATTTTTCCACGAGGGAGTACCATCCATGGCTTTTGAATTGCCCGCTCTGCCTTACGACTATGAGGCCTTGCAGCCCTACATGTCGAAAGAGACGCTGGAATATCACCACGACAAGCACCACAAGGCGTATGTCGACAACGGCAACAAGCTCGCCGCCGAAGCCGGCATGGGCGACCTGTCGGTCGAAGAGGTGGTCAAGCAGTCGTTCGGCAAGAATGCCGGCCTCTTCAACAATGCCGCCCAGCACTACAACCACATCCATTTCTGGAAGTGGATGAAGAAGGGCGGCGGCGGCAACAAGCTGCCGGGCGCCCTGCAGAAGGCGGTCGACAGCGATCTCGGTGGCTACGACAAGTTCAAGGCCGACTTCATTGCCGCCGGCACGACACAATTCGGCTCCGGCTGGGCCTGGGTTTCAGTCAAGGATGGCAAGCTGGCGATCTCGAAGACGCCGAATGGCGAAAACCCGCTCGTTCATGGCGCGTCGCCAATCCTCGGCGTCGATGTCTGGGAGCACTCCTATTACATCGACTATCGCAACGCCCGGCCGAAATATCTCGAGGCGTTCGTCGACAGCCTGATCAATTGGGATCACGTGCTGGAATTGTACGAAAAGGCGAAGTGATCGATCGTAGAAAGCCCCGGCATTCCCGGGGCTTTTCTTTTTCTGCGTCGAGGTTCCCGTAACAGCAAAAGTCTGGAAAAAATCATCCGGGGGAAGGGAATTTTCCCCCTGTAGCATCCGTTAACGTCCTGTCCCGAAATGCCTTCATCACGGAGCCAATTGAATGAGAAAGCTTGTTATCGCCATCTCTATGCTTGCACTCGCCGCCTCGGCGGCCTTTGCCGATCCGATCCTCGATCGGCAGGCACTGATGAAGGAACGTGGAAAGATCGTTGGCGGCATTTCGAAAGTGGTCAAGGATGAGGAGCCTTTTGATGCCGCTGCCGTGTTGACGCAGCTGCAGGCATTGCAGGCGAATGCCGAGAAATTCGATGCCGATGCGCTGTTCCCGTCAGGCAGCGATACAGGCGACACGACAGCGGCGCCCAAGATTTGGGAAGACATGGCCGGCTTCAAGGCCGTCGAGGACAAATATCTCGCCGACATCAAGGCAGCCACCGCCGCCGCTCCCGCCGATGTCGATACGTTGAAGACGCAGTTTGGCGCGATTGCTTCCAATTGCGGCACCTGCCACCAGACCTATCGAGTGAAAAAGGGCTGATAGCGGGCGATGCCCTGGCTGAAAAAACTCGTCGGCGCCCTCGTCATTCTGGGCGGCGTCGGCGCGGTTGCCGGGTGGGTGTTGTCGGCGCCGGTGAGGCTCGACAGTGAGACCCTGGCCAAGCTCGGCCCTGGCGACCCGGCCAGGGGCAAGCGCATCTTCTATGCCGGCGGCTGCACTTCCTGCCACGCAAAGCCGGGCTCGCAGGGCGATGCGCGGCTTCAACTCGTGGGTGGGCTCGAGCTCAAGACGCCGTTCGGCACCTTCGTCCCGCCCAACATCTCGCAAGATCCCAAGGACGGCATCGGCGCCTGGTCGACCGAGGACCTAGCCAACGCCATGCTGAAGGGCGTATCGCCCTCGGGCGAGCATCTCTATCCGGCGTTTCCCTATGCGTCCTACGCGCGCATGAAGCCGGCCGACATTGCCGATCTCTACGCCTTCCTGAAGACGCTGCCGGCGGTCGCCGGCAAGGCCCCGGCCAATTCGCTCGGTTTTCCCTTCAACATTCGTCGCGGCATCGGCCTGTGGAAATTGCTCTATCTCAGCGACCAGCCGGTCGTTCCATTCCCTGATGGCACGCCTGATCCGGTGATGGCCGGCCGCTATCTGGTCGAAGGGCCGGGCCATTGCGGCGAATGCCACACGCCGCGCGACTTTGCAGGTGGTACGAAAAAGAACGCGTGGCTGGCCGGTGCGGTGGCTGCCGAAGGCAGCGGCGT
>NZ_RZQG01000047.1:0-15858 GCF_003998635.1 Mesorhizobium sp. M7D.F.Ca.US.004.03.1.1 | reverse complement strand
GGACAGGATAGCGCGCAGGGACGGCCCCGCGGTCCATGGCTATTTCGGCTTCGATCCGCTCAGGGAGATTTACTACAGGGAGCACGTTGACCGCGAACGACAGAGCCCGATCGCTCTGGCCAGAAAGGCACTCGTGGACCACGGATTTCTGGGAATAAAACTGTACCCGCCGATGGGCTTCAGCGCCTCGGGCAACGCCGGCCCCTACCCGAAGTTCGTAACCAGGAAGGTTGGAAATCCGAGCAAGCGCTTGGATCAGGTGCTGGATGAACTCTACCAGCTTTGCGTGGACCTCGATGCGCCCATCCTGGCACATGCCTATGGTTCAAATGGCGCTGGCAAAGAATTCGCCGAGAGAGCAGATCCGGCATATTGGGTGCCGGTTTTCCGGGCCCACCCGAAATTGCGTGTTTGCCTGGCGCATTTCGGTCGCTTTGATTTGCCGTCCAGCGGCTCTCCCGGCCAGAGTTTTCCGGAAAGGAGTTGGGAGTGGACACTCGGCAGGCACTTGAAGGCCAATCCGCATGCGAACGTGGTTGCCGATCTCAGCTATTTCTCCGAAGTTCTGAATGCTGGCGCCACCGAACGAAAAAGACTGGCTACCGATTTCCGTCGGTTCATCGATGAGTTCGATCCCGGGATCGAGCATCTGGTGTACGGCACGGACTGGATCATGATCGGTCTTGAGGGTGGCTATCCCCATTATGCCCAAAGCGTGGATGGCTTCCTCAGGGATGATTGCGGACTGAATGAGGAAGAGCGCGGCCGGATCTTTCGCGGCAACGCCGTACGCTTCATGGGGTTGGGCGCGGGCGAACCTGCACGTCGACGTCTCCTGAGATTTTACAGGTTGCATGGCCTCGACCCCGCCAGACTGCCCGTCTCTTGATGTGAAATGCTGTGCGCACGCTGCGCGCGGCATGCTGAGAACTCAATGGCTCATGGAATTGCTCCAGAGGAGGCCAGGCATCGAAAAGCCGCGGTCCACCGCGGCTTTCAATAGGGGTGGCCGGTCAGCATCGGTGGGACGTCACGCAGCTGGCCGCCCCGCCTTCCGCAGTGACGCCTGGTGCACCAGCGAGGTCCAGCTGTTGGTCGAGGCGAGGTGGCAGTAGAGCATGCCGAGCGCGCCGGATTTACGCAGGTCGAGAAACGCCTCGTCGATCAATTGCTCCAGCGGTTCATCGACGGCCGAGCTTCAGTGTCAGGTGTCGCAAAACCTGACCGAAGCCAAGACCGGTCAGCGTGTGCTGACGGTGACCGTGCGCCGCGACAAGGGCAATGGCAGCCTGGCCATGTTGCTCGCTTTGCCGCACGGCCTGTTCCTGCCGTCCGGCGCCTCCTACCAGATCGACCAGGGCCAGAAGACGACCGTCGCCATCCAGACCAGCGACCAGAACGGCGCCTACGCCGCCGCACCGCTGTCGCCGGAACTCATCGCCGCCATGAAAGCGGGAACCAACCTCAACATCGGCATGGAATCCGTGACGCGAAAGCCGGTGACCATTCCGGTCTCGCTGGCCGGCTTCACCGCCGCGATCGACAAGCTGGAAGCCATCAAATAGCTGACATGGCTTGACCAGCCGGCCGATTGCGATGCGGCTGACAGCTGCGGCCGCTAACTCTGTATCCAGCGATTACCCGGTATTTGCCCCTTGAACGTCGATGCCCGGAATGCTCCGTTGCCGCTTCAGACATTCGGAGAAACCCATGACAGGCTTTGTCGACCGCGAGCGCGCGGCTCAACTGATGGACCGCGCCGGCATCGAGGCGCTGGTGCTGTGCGCGCCCGAGGCCTTTCACTATGCGACCGGTGCCTCGATCGGACCGGCCGGGTTGTTCCGGCGCGCCGGCGCCGGCTTCGTCGTCATCCCGGCTGGCCAGGACCTGCCGATCGGCGTCGTGGTGGCGGATTTCAATGCGGGACAGTTGCAACGGGTTCTGCCGGACGCTGTCATCCGCAGCCATCCGATCTGGATCGAAACCGCCACGCTTGACGCCTCGACCTCAGGGCAAGGGTTGGCGCAACGCATCGAGGCCGGCCTTGCTTCGTCCAGCCGGGCGCCTGGTTTTTCTCGACCCGCGACATTCGAACTCGCCCATTCCGTCCGCGCGCTGAAGGAGATCCTGAAGGGCTTCGGCCTCGAGCGCGCAACGCTCGGCGTCGATCTCGATTTCATCGCCACCGCCGATTTCTCTGCCATGCAGGCACTGCTGCCGGGCTGCGCGATGGTTGACGGCTCGGCGGTGCTCGACAGGCTGCGGGCCATCAAGTCGCAACGCGAGATCGACCTTCTCCAGCAAGGCATCATCCTGTCGGAAGCCGGGCTGGACCGGCTGCAGGTGGATGCCATGGCCGGCATGCGCCAGGCCGATCTCATAGCGCTCTACCGGGAAGGTGTCACCACGGCCGCGGCCGGACTGGCCCATCCGGTCGCCACGGCCGAATATGTCACGCTCGGCGCCCGGGCCAAAAGCACCGATGCGAAAGCCATGCCCGGCGATCCGCTGAAGTGCGACATGGTCTGCACGGTCGGCGGCTACGCCTCCGACATGTCGCGCAACTTCACCTTTGGGCCGCCATCCGCCGAGCAGGCCGAACTGCATGCCATCGCCGAGCGGGCCTTTGACGACGGGCTGGCATCCCTTGTCCCCGGCAACACCCTCGCCCACGTGCATCGCGTCGCCACCGACAGCCTGGCGCGGCAAGGGCTGCGCTCCTACCGCCGCGGTCATTTCGGCCATGGTGTCGGCCAGTTGGTCTTCTCCGAGCAATGGCCGTTCATTGCGGCCGACAGCGATGTCGTGATCGAAGCAGGCATGGTGCTGGCCTTCGAGATCCCGCTCTACATCGACGGCCTCGCCAGCTTCAATCTCGAGGACCAGTTCCTGATCACGCCGGACGGACCTGTTGCCATGAACCGCTTGCCGAGGCGCTTGGAGACAATCGGTTAGCCGGCTTATGCACTCACCGCTGGCCGCCTCTCCTTCCATGGCATCTCCTGTTCGAGCTGCGCCGACGCGGCCAGCACCGTCGCCTCGTCGCCATAGCGGCCGACCAGTTGCACGCCGATCGGCACGCCGCCTTTCGACCAGCCGAGCGGCAGCGATATCGCCGGCTGACCGGAAATGTTGAAGGGGAAGGCAAACACCGAGTCCGCCCATTTGGCGTTGTAGCGGTCGATATCCGTCTCCGACATGTCGTAATAGCCGAACGGGCGCGGCAGCTGTGTCAGCGTCGGGGTTATGAAGAGATCGTAGGCGCCGAGGTCGCCGACGATGTCGCGGCCGATCTGCCTGAGTTGCTCGACATCGGAGATGTGCCTGGTGCCGCTGGTCGAGCGGCCGCGCTCGATGATCGCCCAGGTCACCGCCTCCACGTCGCCTGGCGTCACCGGCCGGCCGATGACCGTTTCAAGGTAGTCGAAGGTCGCCGCCGTCTGCACGCAGGTCATGTTGGTGTAGGTCTTCCACACCTTGGTAGCGTCGAGCGCCATGTCGTGCTCCTCGACATGGTGTCCGAGACGCTCGAGCGCCGCCACGGTCGACAGCACTGCCGCCTTCACCTCCGCATCGATCGCCGTGCCGTTGGGCGGCGTGATGGAGAAGCCGATGCGCAGCTTCTTCGGTGCCCGCGTCGACAGGCTGAGCCACGAACCGTCCGGCACCGGCGGCGTATAGGGGTCGCCCGGCAGCGCGCCGGCGACCGCATCGAGATAGGCCGCGGTGTCGCGCACGGTGCGCGAGCAGCACAGGAAATAGGCGCCGCCATACCAATAGTCGCCGAAAGGCGCGAGGCTGACACGGCCGCGCGACGGTTTTAGCCCGACAATGCCGCAGCAGGAGGCCGGGATGCGGATCGAGCCGGCGCCATCGCTGGCCTCGGCGATCGGCACCATGCGCGAAGCGATGGCCGCGGCAGCACCGCCGCTTGAGCCGCCCGGCGTGATGCCGTCCTTCCACGGGTTCTTGGTCACACCGTAGAGTTTTGGTTCCGTGGTGATCGACCAGCCGTTTTCCGGCGCGTTCGATTTGCCGACCAGCACCAGCCCGGCCGCCTTCATGCGGCGAACCACTTCGGTGTCGAAGTCGGCGACGACGTCTTTCAGGTAGAAGCACGAATTGGTGTTTGGCGCGCCTGTCCAGGACGAAGCCAGCTCCTTGAGCAGGAACGGCACGCCGGCGAAGGGTGCTGATTTGTCGACCGTCTCGGCCTGGGTGCGCGCCATGTCGTAGAGGCGGTGAATGACCGCGTTGAGCGCCGGGTTGAGCCGCTCGACCAGCGTGATCGCTACCTCCACCAGTTCCGCCGGCGAAACCTGGCCGCTGCGCACCAGCCCGGCCAGGTCGAGTGCATCGGACTCGGCATAGGTTTTCAGCAGACTGTCGGTGACCATGTCTCTCTCCCTCAACCAATGGGCTTTGTGTTGATGCCCCACAGATAACCGCGTTCGGGCAGCGGCCCCCTCACCCAGCCTCCGCTTCGCTCGGCTGACCTCTCCAAGGGAGGAGAGGAGACTGTCGCGCGCTGGCGCCCCCCTCTTCTCCCCAGCGGGGAGAAGGTGGCCGCGAAGCGGCCGGATGAGGGGGCTGGCGCGACTTCAGGCCAGGTCGACGGTCCGCCCCAGCGCGATGCTCTGCTCGGCGGCGAGCACGATGCGCAGGCTGTTGACCGCCGCATCCATCTGCTCTGTGAGGTCGAGATCCTCGCGGATGGCGCGCAGGAAGAAGGCCTGCTCGCGGTCGCAGAGTTCCTGATGGCCGGGCTCGTCCTCCATGCTGACGATCTCGTCGGGCTTCGAGAAATTCTTGTCGCCGTCGACCTGCGCGTAATGGATCTTCAGCGCATCGGTCTTGGTGTGGCGGTCGATGTCGGCGGAGGTCGAGACTTCAGCGGTGTCGGCAGCGCTGCTCGCCTGTTGGCCCGCGACGATCGACACCGCGCCCTTGGGGCCGACCACGTCCTTCACGAAATAGGCCGTCTCGCTCATCATCGGGCCCCATCCGGCCTCGTACCAGCCGACCGAGCCGTCATCGAAGGTGACGTGCAGATGGCCGTAATTCTGCTTGTCGGCTTCCGCCCACAATTTGGCGCCGATGCCGTGCACGCGCACCGGCTTGGCGCCGGTCAGCTGGCACATGACGTCGACATAGTGCACTCCGCAGTCGACGATCGGGATCAGCGAATCGATCAGGTTCTTGTGCCAGTGCCAGGCGCTGCCGCTGCTCTGCTGGTTGAGGTTGAGCCGCATCACCAGCGGCTTGCCGAGCGTCTTGCCGACCTCGATGAACTTGATCCAGGAGGGATGGACGCGCAGGATATAGCCGAGCACGAGCTTGCGGTTCTTGGCCCGCGCCGCCGCGACAACCTTTTCGGCATCCTCATTGTTGGTGGCGAGCGGCTTTTCCATGAACACATGGCAGTTGGCGGCGATTGCCTTCAGCGCGTATTCGGCGTGAGTGTTCGGCCAGCTGTTGATCGAGACGGCGTCGGGCCTGGTCTCCTTCAGCGCCTGGTCGAAATCCTCATAGAGCGGATAGCCGGCCAGTTCGGCCGGGATCTTCGTGTTGCTCTTGATCGAGCGGCTCATGATGCCGACGATCTCGAAACCGTCGAGCCGGTGATAGGCGCTGGCATGCGACGCACCCATATTGCCGAGACCCACCACCAGCACTTTTACCTTGTCGGACACCGCTACCTCCCACGCTTTTCATTGAAATGGATTGCGGGCGGCAATCGTGTCGCCGCCCGATCTTGTTGTCGCCGGTTCCTACTTGATCGCCGAATCGAACAGATGCGCCTTGATCTTCTCGACATCGAGCGCGGCAAAGCCTTCCGACAGCTTGTATCCGTCGGCGTCGGCCTTGACCTTGGCCTTGTCGAAATCATTGGCCGGGCCGATCAGGTCGTTGGTGCAGACATCCTCGGCCTTCACCGGAGCGGTGATCTGGCCGATCTTGTGGATCTCGTCGAAGAAGCCCTGCCAGCTCGCCATATCGTGCGAGCCCCAGCCGCCGCGCTTGTCCATGTCGCCGCGGAAGACGTTGATCTGCTGCAGGATCGAGGTGGTGCCGAGTTCGGGTCCCAGATTCTTGGCCAGCGTCGGGAACTGCTCGAACACCGCTTCGACGGCCGCGCGCGGATTCTGGTAGCCGAATTCGAGGCCCATCGCCCAGCCGCGCAGATATTTCTCCAGGAACGCCTTGCGGTCGGGATCCTCTAGGTCGGCGGCGCGCACGACGAAGGTGTTGGCCGGCAGCTTCGAATTCTGCACGCCGAGCCAGTATTCGAAGTCGAGCCCCTTGGCGATCCACTCGGCGCGGAGCCCCTCCCATGACAGGGCAGCGTCGCCCTGGCCGCCGGCAAGGGCCGTGCCCCAGGTCGGCCAGCCGGCCTCGACATATTTCACCTTCTTGATGTCGACGCCTTGCGCGGCCAGCAGCGGGTCGGTGATCGACTGCCAGGCGGCGGAGCCGAGCAGGATGGTCTTGCCTTCCAGCTTCTTCAGATCGTTCGATCCCTCGCCCTTGCGGAAGGCGAAGCTGAACGTGTCGCGCGCGCCCATGTGGAACACCGACTTAAGCTTCATGCCGTTCTGGATGGCGAAGGAGAACACGCCGGGCGACGGGAAGCCCATATCGGCCTGGCCGACGTCGACGAACTTCACCGTCGCGGTGCCGTCCGATGGTCCCGGCTGCATGTCGGTGTCCAGCCCATCGAAATAGCCCGCCTTCTTGGCCGCCCAGTAGGGATAGTCGTCGAGCACTTCGAGCGTGCCGCGCGGCGAGATCCAGGTGAATTTTCCGTAGGGTTCGGCGCTGGCCTTGAGGCCAGTGGCGCCGAGCGCGGTTGCCGTCACCAGCCCGGCGCCGGTCACCTGCAGGAAATAGCGGCGGCTGATCCCCGCCGGGTTGATCGAGTTCTCTTTGGTCATGGCATTCCCCTTTTTGTTTGACGTCAGTCTCTTGCCGCCCGCCTCCCGGGCGCCGCCTTATCCTTTGTGTTCAAGCCTCCCAGCTCGCCCATTTCTTGCCGATCAGGAAGAACAGCACGTAGATCAGGATGCCGAGCGTCGACAAGATCAGCACCACCGCGAAGAACTGCGGCATCTGGATCATCGACGAATAGGTGGTCAGCCGGTTGCCGAGGCCGAAACCGCCGCCGACCATCTCGGCGCCGACCGCGGTCAACAGGCCGAAGATGGCGCCGATCATCAGCCCGACCAGGATCATCGGCAGCGCCATCGGCGCGCGGATCTTCCAGAAGATCTGCAAGGTGCTGGCGCCATAGGAGCGCGCCAGCGCAATCTTGGCACTGTCGACGCGACGGAAACCGGTGGCGGCATTGATCATCACCATCGGCCCGGCGGCCAGCGCCACCGCGATGATGCGCGGCGTGTAGCCGAAGCCAAAGCGCAGGATCAGAAGCGGCACCAGCGCCAGCATCGGCGTGGTGACCAAAAGCAGGATGTAGGGCGCGACGATCTTCTCGGCGAACGGGAACTGGGTGATGACGGCGGCCAGCACCAGGCCGATGATAGCGCCGATGGTGAAGCCGGACACCAGCTCGACCAGCGTGTAGCCGAGATGCGGCGCAATCAGCGGAAACTCGTCGAACAGCGCATAGGCAATCGAGCTCGGCGGCGGCATGATATAGAGCGGCACATGGAACAGGCGTAGCGCCAGCTCGATGCCGCCGATGATGATCACCGCCACCGCAAGAATGGCCGCCACCTCCTTGCCCGACTTGATGCCGGGGCCGCTGGCGAAGGCCGACAGATTGGTCAGGCTGACCTCGTGGCCGTCACCGGTCTTGGACTTCGAGAATTCCGGAATGGCGTCGCCTCCGCTCACGGCCTGATCCTCACGATCTCGGCGCTCGGGCGCTCCGGCGCTTTTGGCCGCGTGCGTTCGCCGACAATGTCCATCTTGATCCGGTTGGTGAGGTCGAAGACCTCTTTCGTCGCCATGATCTCCAGCGAGCGTGGCCGCGCAAACGGCACGCGATACTCCTTGGCGACACGACCCGGCCGGGCGCTCAGCACCACCACCCGGTCGGAGAGGAAGATCGCCTCCTCGATGCTGTGGGTGATGAAGACGATGGTGGTCTTGGTGTCGAGCCAGATCTCCTCTACCAGCCGGTTCATCTCCTCGCGGGTAAAACTGTCGAGCGCGCCGAACGGCTCGTCCATCAGCAGCACCGACGGCTTCAGCGCCAGCGCCCGCACGATCGCCGCGCGCTGTTGCATGCCGCCCGACAGTTCGCGCGGAAACTTGCCGCCGAAGCCGTCGAGCCCGACGCGGTTGAGCAGATGCGCGATCCATGCCCGGTCCGGCTTCTCGCCCTTGATCTCGAAGGGGAAGCGGATGTTGGCATCGAGATTGCGCCACGGCAGAAGGTTCGCTTCCTGGAAGACGATGCCGATATCGGGATGCGGGCCGGTGATGGTCTTCCCGTCAAGCCGGATCTCGCCGCTGGTCAGGCTGTGCAGGCCCGACATCGACCACAAAAGGGTCGTCTTGCCGCAACCGGAAGGGCCGACGATCGAGACGATTTCATTGGCGCTGACATCGAGGCTGCAGCGGTCCAGCGCCAGCAGGTCGCCGGAGGCCGTATGATAGATCTTGGTCGCTGCCTGCACGCCAAGCTTCGGGTTTCTTGCATCGCCCGTGTTCATCTGCCCCCCGGGAAGATTGCGCGATGATCCATTGGCTCACCCGACCGCGAAATCAGTCTGTAACTATCCTACTTTCCTGTCAAGCACGAGCGCTGGTACCCGTATCACAAAAATGGACACGCCTAGCTATCCAATTGTTTTCTTGATGTTTTCGTGACCTTGAAATACATGTTGCTTTCCTACATACTTCCGAATTCGCGCAGACTGGAAGGAAGCGGGGAAGGTGAGGTTTCCCCAACGACACGCTACGGTTGCGATGTGGTCAGGCACGTGGAGCCATGACGTGCAAACATGCTAAGACGGCAGCCACGCAACCCAGGGAAAGACCAGGACCCCATGACCGAAGCTGGCAGCCAGGACGAGCCTGTTCCAGGCCACGATACTGAGGGGCGCGATCCTGTCCGGCGCATTCCCGACATCATCTCGCTGGTCAAGGATTCCTACAGCGAATTGCGCCCGGCCGAACGGCGTGTCGCCGATGTCGTGCTCGACGATGTCAAATATGCCGTCGACGCCTCCAATGCCGCCCTTGCCCAGCGCGCCGGGGTCAGCGAACCGACGGTGACCCGGTTCTGCCGCGCCATCGGCTGCGAGGGCGTGCGCGACTTCAAGCTGAAGCTGGCGCAGAGCCTCGTCGTCGGGGCGCTCTATCTGGCCAAGTCACCTTCCGTCAGCAACGACAATGGCATGCCGTTCTGGAATGCCGTGTTCGGCGAGGCGCGCCGGGCGCTGCAGGAGGCCGAGCGGCAGCTCGACCCGGCGCAGTTGCAGAAGGCGGCCGAGCTGGTCGCCAAGGCGCGCCAGGTTACAGTCTTCGGCCTCGGCGGCAGTTCCTCGGCGCTGGCGCAGGAAACCCAGTACCGGCTGTTCCGCTACGGCATCACAGTCAGCGCCCAGTGCGACCCCTATCTGATGCGCATGACCGCCTCGACCTTGAAGCCGGGTGATCTGGTGATCGCCATTTCGGCGACGGGACGCACCCGCGAGGTGATCGAAGCCGTCGAACTCGCCAAGCACTACCGCGCCAATGCGATCGCCGTGACCGCGCCCGACACCGATCTCGCCCGTGCCTGCGACGTCAGGCTGACGGTGGCGGTGCCCGAATATCCCGATACGCTGAAGCCGACGGCGTCGCGCTTCGCCTTCCTGGCGGCGATCGACCTTTTGGCGGTGGCCTCGGCCTACAAGCTCGACGGCTCGGCCCGCGAGACCGTCCGCCGCATCAAATACAACGCCCAGATCCACCGCACCGGCAAGGAGATGGAGCCGCTCGGAGACTAGCTCCCTTCTCCCCGTTCACGGGGAGGTGAGGAATGGTCCGCGTAGCGGACGAAAAGCCAACTGCTTGGCTTTTCGAACGACGAACGCCGGCAGGCGGATGAGGGGCGGCGCTGAGTTCGACAATTGAGATTTTGCGCCATGTGTCGGCGCACGCACAAAGAGGGAAGAAATGCTCGAAATAGTACCGACGAAACAGGCCGCCGCATGGCTCGAATCCCTGGCGCAGGCGCTCGAAGCCGGCGATGGGGCGGCAGCGAGCAACCTGTTCGTCGACGACTGCTATTGGCGCGATCTCCTGACCTTCACCTGGAACATCACGACCATGGAAGGCCGCGAGGCGATCGCCGACATGCTGGCGGCGGCGCTGGCGACGACCAAGCCCAAGGCATGGCAGCTGACCGGCGAGGCGACCTCGGACGAGGGCACCATCGAAGCCTGGTTCAGCTTCGAAACAGCAGTGGCGTCAGGAGAGGGCATCATGCGGCTGCGCGACGGCCGCTGCCGGACATTGTTCACGGCGATGACCGACCTCAAAGGGTTCGAGGAGCGCAAGGGGGCGGAGCGGCCGCTGGGTGTGCGCCACAAGGCCGATCCCAGGCGCGAGACCTGGTCGGAGGCGCGGGCGCGCGAGACGCGCGAGCTCGGCACTGATGAACAGCCCTACTGCCTGGTCATCGGTGGCGGCCAGGGCGGCATCATGCTGGGCGCGCGGCTGCGCCAGCTCGGCGTGCCCACCATCGTCATCGAGAAGAACGCAAGGCCGGGCGACTCCTGGCGCAACCGCTACCGCACGCTCGTGCTGCACGACCCGGTCTGGTACGACCATCTGCCCTACATTCCCTTCCCCGAAAACTGGCCGGTGTTCACGCCCAAGGACAAGATGGGCGACTGGCTGGAAATGTACACGCGCGTCATGGAGCTCAACTATTGGGTCGCCACGAAATGCCTTAGCGCCAGCTATGACGAGGTGGAGAAAGTCTGGACCGTGGTGGTCGACCGCGTCGGCCGGCACATCACGCTGAAGCCGAAGCACATCGTCTTCGCCACCGGCGCTTATGGCCCGCCACGGCGGATCGATCTGCCGGGCGCCGATCAGTTCAAGGGCGAGCTTCTGCACTCCAGCCAGTATTCCAGCGGCGAGAAATTTCGTGGCAGGAAGGTCGCCGTCATCGGCGCGGCAAGCTCTGGGCACGATGTCTGCGTCGACCTCTGGGAGAGCGGCGCCGAGGTGACCATGATCCAGCGCTCACCGACGACGGTGGTCAAATCGGACACGCTGATGGAGGTCGGCTTCGAGATCTTTTCGGAGACGGCGCTGGCACGCGGCATAACCACCGAGAAGGCCGACATGATCGTCGCCTCGACGCCGTTCGCGCTGGTGCCCAAGGGCCAGCGGGCGCTCTACGAGGTGATCAAGGCGCGCGACGCGGCCTTCTATGATCGCTTACGCGCCGCCGGCTTCGCCATCGATTTCGGCGACGACGAAACCGGCCTTTTGATGAAGGCCTACCGCACCGGCTCCGGCTACTACATCGATGTCGGCGCTTCGGATCTCATCATCGACGGAGAGATCGGCGTCCGCAGCGGCGTCGCCATCAAGTCGCTGACACCGAACGGCATTCTGTTCGAGGACGGCAGCGAACTTGCCGCCGACGCCATTATCGCCTGCACCGGCTATCAGTCGATGAACGAGACGGTGGCGGCGATCGTCTCTCGCGACGTCGCCGACAAGGTCGGCCCCTGTTGGGGGCTTGGCTCGGGCGTCAAGGGCGACCCCGGACCATGGCAAGGCGAGCTGCGCAACATGTGGAAGCCGACCGCGCAGGAAGCGCTGTGGTTCCACGGCGGCAATCTGGCGCTGTCGAGGTTTTACTCCAAATATGTGGCGCTGCAGATCAAGGCACGGATGGAAGGTATCGCGACGCCGGTTTACGGAAAGCCGAGCAACTCCTGATCCGGTACGCCAGTAGCGTTGGGCCACTACACGAAATTGCTTGCGAACTTTTCAGATGTGGTGAGTAGTCTCCCTGTGTTGCCTGGCAATTCCTGGGGGGAAGCTGGTGGGACTGCTGAGAGGACTTCGTATAAAGCTGGGACTGAAAAAGGACCCGTTGCCGCCATTGCCAGGCGTTGAGATTGGCCGTCATACCTACGGTCTCAACAAGAGATCGTTCTATATGCCGCATGAAAACGTGCCGGTGCGAATAGGCTCGTTCTGTTCGGTTGGCCCGGAAGTTCTCTTCGTCTGCGCGGCTGAACACGGGGTCGGCACCGCAACCACCTATCCGATCCACCGTATGTACGGAAAGGCCCGAAGCGGTCCCGAACCCTCCGGCAAGGGGCCAATCACCGTCGGCAATGACGTGTGGTTTGGTGCTCGTTGTACCATCCTCAGCGGTGTCACGATCGGCAACGGAGCAGTCATCGGTGCGGGCGCCATCGTCACCAGGGACATCCCTCCCTACGCCATCGCGGTCGGCAATCCCGCTCGTGTCCTCAGATACAGATTCTCGCCGGGAGTCATCGAGCGCCTGCAGACGCTGGAATGGTGGAATTGGAGCGACGATCTGATCCGCGAGCGCATCGAGCTTTTGATGACGATGGACGCCGAGCGCTTCGTCGGCATGCTGGATCCGGCCTGACTGCGCTGACATCCAACGACCGTCAGCAGAAAGGCGCAGCCTCAATCGTGCCGATGTCCAAAATGCCTCGCCGCAACCTCGACATGCGTATGCCGCTCATGCGGCTCAAAACGCTCGGTCTCGCTGACATCGTTGACCGCCTCGTTCGGCCACCAGGTGCCGCCGATGGCGATGCCTTCGCAGATCAGCCGCTGGTCGGCGACCAGCGATGCGCCAACCGCGTCGACGAAGGTGAAGCGGCCCGGGCGCTGCCGCAGCACGGCGACGTCGCCGACAGTGCCGACCGCCAGCGTGCCCAGATCAGGTCTGGCGATCGCCTGCGCCGGCGCTTGTGTTGCGGCGCGTAGGACCTCGACCAGCGGCATGCCGAGCGCCAGCAGCTTCGACATGCAGACCAAGATGTCGAAGGCCGGCCCATCGACGCAGTAGAGATGCACATCGCTGCTGATCACGTCCGGCGCCAGCCCTTCCTCGAGCATCGCCCTGGCGACGGCGAAATCGAACGAGCCCATGCCGTGGCCGATGTCGAAGATAACGCCACGCTCGCGCGCCAGCCGCATGTCGGGCCTCACGGCGCCGGAGGCGAAGACCGGCGCGTTGGGGAATGGGCGGAAGCAGTGGGTGAGGATATCGCCCTTGCGCAGGCGCGGCAGCACTTCCGAGCGGCCGGGCGGCGGCTCGTCGATATGCGCCATCAGCGGCAGGCCAGCCTGGTCGGCAGCCTCCAGCGCGAGATCCACCGGGGCGATGCCGCTGGTCCCGCCGGCATGTTTGCCGGAGCGAACTTTTACGCCGACCACGACATCGCGGTGTTCACGCACCGCTGCCACAACCTCGCGCGGCTCGCATAGCCTGAGGTCGCTGCATTCGCCGACCGACACCGTCTGCGAGAAGCCGAAGATGCCGGCAAAGGAAATGTTGACATAGGCCAGGATGCGAACCTTCGAGCGCTCCATGACGTGGCGGCGGAAGCCGAGGAAATTGCCGGCTCCCGCACTGCCCGCATCGATGAAGGTGGTGGTGCCGCTCTTGGCGGCCAGCCGATCGGCATCGACGCCGAGCGAGGTGCCGCCCCAATAGACGTGGCTATGCAGGTCGACGAGGCCTGGTGTGACGATGCAGCCGCCGGCATCGACGACCTGCGCGGCGCGGCCGGCCGGGATATCGGCGTCGACCGCCGCAATGCGGCCATTGGCAATGGCGACATCGCGCGGCGCATCGAGCCCGGACGCCGGGTCGATCAGCCGTCCGCCCTTCAGCAGGAGGTCGAATTGCATTGAGGTCACCTCCGGTTCGCCAGCTTCGCTTAGAGAGGCCGGTAGGCGACCGCCTCGACCTCGATCTTGATGTCGATCATCAGCCGCGATTCGACCGTGGTGCGGGCCGGCGGGTTCTTCGGAAAGTGCTTGGCGTAGACAGCGTTGAAGGCGCCGAAATCGCGCGCGTCCTCCAGCAGACCGTCGTCTTCACGACATCGTCCAGGGTGCAGCCGGCGAGCGCCAACGCAGCCTTGATGTTGGCGAGCACCTGTTCTGTCTGTTCCGTTATGCCGCCCTTGACCACGATGCCGTCGCTGCCGACGGGCACCTGGCCGGAGACATAAACGAGATCACCGGCCCGCACGGCTGGCGACAGCGGCACATGCGACATTCCAAAACATTGCTTGGGCAAGGGAAGGCCTCCTCTGATGACAGGACGGGATGCCGTGGCAGCGCCCGCTTGCGTCGACATTTACCCCGATCGGGGCGATCCTCATAGGGGCCTTGTTGGAAAGCAACATTCTTCGAAATCTATGTTGCTTTATTACAGAAGCGCTTGCATCGTGAGCGCTGTCGGGCTGCCTTTGCAGCCGCAACGCACAGACGCATTTGCCGGACCGGAGACAATAGCAATGACCTACGACAAGAACCCGTTTCCATCAGGCGATGCGGATCGCCACGCGCTCTGGGAAATGCTGGTGCGGCGCGACATCGACGCCTTCATCGGCCAGGACTGGTCCATGGTCGAGGATGATTTCGTCGCCGACAGCTTCTTCGGCATGCACGCGCATTTCCTCAGCAATGCCGACGCCTGGCGGCTGCAGTTTCCGAGGCTGGAAATCTATCGCGACGAGTGGCTGCGCCAGGCCAAGGAGACGGCGGCGACCAAATTCGCCGAGCCGCTGCGCGAGGCGCTGTTTCGCGTCACCAACATGCGCGACATCGATGTCGATGGCGACCGCGCCGTGCTGCACAAGAAATTCGACGGCTCGGTTGCCAAGGCGGATGGCAGCGTCGACAGGCTGAAATGGCAGACGCTGTATTTCTGCAGGAAGGTCAGCGGACGTTGGAAGATCGCGGGCTTTGTCGGCTATATGCCGCATCCGCTCGGCAGCTAGGAACCGATCAGTAGAGCGTGACGAAGGCTGGAAACAGCAGGCCGGTCGCCCGGAAATGCTCGACCAGTTCGATGGCCGGGAAGATGGCGAGGAAATAAAGCCCGTCGAAAAACGTACGCTTGAGCGCCCGCGTCGAGAACTGCAGCTCGTCATGGTCGTGGTACAGCCAAGGATTTGGCCAGAAGCGGGGCGTGTCCTTGGTATAGGCAAGGTAGGCCGGGCCGAATTTGCCGAGCAGGAATTCGGCCTCCTTTCGCGCCGTGACGCGAAAGATGAAGAAGCTGGCGAGGCCCAGCGCCAGCGCCGCCACCATCGAGCCGTAGAGCAATCCGACGCCGACCGCGCCGACCGTCGAGAAGAAATAGAGCGGGTTCTGGGTTGTCGAGAACGGTCCCGTCGAGACCAGTTCCTCGTTCTTCTTGCCGCCGACATAGAGGATGCTCCAGAGTCGTCCGACGACGCAGGCGAGCACCAGGCAGAAGCCGAGGAGTTCGAGCCTTTCGTGCCCGTCCGAGCCCTCGCTCAGCGCCGGTTTGGTGAGAAACAGCAGCAGCACCGCCAGCAGCGCCGCGGCCCGCACGAAGATCAACCGCTTGCGCTGGTCGAAGGCCTGTGAAACCGGCTTGAGGGAAGCGTAGGTCATTCTTGTTTTCCTTGGGCTTCGACAACCGGCGTTGAGCAGGTTCGGGGCACTGGTCACCACATTGATGGCGGATGCAAGGCGCCCGCATTTCATCAGCGCATCGCGAGGCATTCGTAAAGGCCTTTTGCGCGATCCACGCCCATTCTTACGAATTTGTATGCCGCCGGACAGGCTGATGTGAAGTCGCATCCCTATCGTTCGGATGCCGGCCTGCCATTTAAGGGCCGGCTTCCATTG
>NZ_RZQG01000479.1:0-4603 GCF_003998635.1 Mesorhizobium sp. M7D.F.Ca.US.004.03.1.1 | reverse complement strand
TCTCTTCCCAGTCTGCCGCCGGGGCGCTCGCCAGGGCGTCCTCGATCTCGGCTTTAAGCGCCGCACGGTTGTGCTTGCGCGTCTCGCGCTCGGCAAAGCGGGCATCCCCGGCCAGTTCCGGCCGGCCGATCAGCCGACACAGCGTCACGAACTGCTCCTGCTTGTTGGCGGCGATGTTGAGCAGCCCTCCGCCGGTGCGAAACGCACCGGAGGGTGCCGCGGTCATGTTCTCATTGCCCATTGGCTGGGGATCGACACCTGCGGTCAGATAGTTGGAGACCGGCCAGCCAAGTGCGGAAAGCGTGCATTCGAGCATCGAGACGTCGAGAAAGGCACCCTCGCCGCTCGTCTTCTGCCGCACCAGCGCCGAGGCGATGGCGAACGCGCCGACCAGTCCGCCAAGCGTGTCGGCGACGGGATAGCCGACACGCAGCGGTGCCGTCTCCGGCGTACCGGTGATGCTCATGATCCCCGACAGGCCCTGGATGATCTGGTCATAGGCGGGATTGTCGCGCATTGGCCCGGTCTGGCCGAAACCCGATATCGCGCAATAGACGAGGCCGGGACGGACAGCCTTCAGCGCCTCGTAGCCAAGCCCGAGCCGATCCATCACGCCCGGGCGGAAATTCTCCACCAGTGCGTCGGCGCTGGCGACCAGATCGAGGAAACGCTCGTGATCGGCTTGCTTCTTGAGGTCCAGCACCACCGATCGTTTGCCGGCGTTCTGCGCCAGGAACGAGGCGCCCATGCCGGCGCTGTTGAGCTCTGGCGAACCGCCGAGCTGGCGCGCCAGGTCGCCGCCTTGCGGCACTTCGACCTTGATCACGTCGGCGCCGAGCAGCGCCAGCTGATACGCGCAATAGGGGCCGGCCAGGACGTTGGTGAGGTCGAGGACGCGGATACCGGAAAGCAGTTCTGTCATGGCATCAAGGATCGATCAGGCATCGCCAGGCACATGCTCCGGTCCGCGCCGACGCCGATGCTCGATGAAGGCCCAGATATGCGGGCCGGCGAGACCGATGAAGGCGAGCGTCAGCAGCGTCAGCGACAGCTTGTGGGTGTAAAACACCGACCAGTCGCCATTCGAGATGGTCATCGCCCGGCGAAACTGGGTTTCGGCGAGTGGCCCCAGGATCATGCCGATGATGACGGGCGCGGTCGGGAAATCGAAACGCCGCATCAGGAAGCCGGCCGCCCCCAGCAGATAGAGGATGACGAGGTCGATGGGCGATTGCGAAATGCCATAGGTGCCGACCGTGGCGAACACCAGGATGCCGGCATAGAGCTGCGGCGCCGGGATTTTCAGCAGCCGCACCCACAGCCCGATCAGTGGCAGGTTGAGGATGACGAGGATGACGTTGGCTATGAACAGGCTGGCGATCAGCCCCCAGACGAGGTCGCCCTGGGTCGTCAGAAGCAGCGGCCCGGGATTGATGCCGTAGCTCTGGAATGCCGACAGCATGATCGCCGCCGTCGCCGAGGTCGGCAGGCCAAGCGTCAGCATCGGCACCAGCACGCCGGCCGCGGACGCGTTGTTGGCAGCCTCGGGGCCGGCAACGCCTTCGATGGCGCCGACCGTGCCGAACTCCTCCTTGTGCTTCGACAGCTTCTTTTCGATGGCGTAGGACAGGAAGGTCGGGATTTCGGCGCCGCCGGCCGGCATGGCGCCGATCGGGAAGCCGATTGCAGCGCCGCGCAGCCAGGGTTTCCACGACCGCCCCCATTCGGCTTTTGTCATGTAGAGCGAGCCCTTCAGCGGCACGATCTCGTCCTTGCCGGCATAGCGGCGCGAAGCCATGTAGAGCGTCTCGCCGACGGCAAACAGGCCAACGGCGGCAATGATGACGTCGACGCCGTCGAGCAGTTCGGTCATGCCGAAGGTGAAGCGTGGCTGGCCGGTCTGCAAGTCGACGCCGATCATGCCGATCACGAAGCCGGCAAACAGGCTGGTCAGGCCGCGCACAGAGGATGAACCCAGCACCGCCGAAACCGTGATGAAGGCCAGCACCATCAGCGAGAAATATTCGGCCGGACCGAAGGCCAACGCGAACTTGACCACCACCGGCGCCAGGAAGGCGACGCCCATCGTGCCGATCGTGCCGGCGACGAACGAGCCGATGGCCGAGGTGGCAAGTGCTGCCCCGCCGCGGCCGGACCGCGCCATCCTGTTGCCTTCCAGTGCGGTGACGATGGTGGCGCTTTCGCCGGGCGTGTTGAGCAGGATCGAGGTCGTCGAGCCGCCATACATGGCGCCGTAATAGATGCCGGCAAACAGGATGAAGGATGCTTCCGGCGCCACCTGGTAGGTGATCGGCAAAAGCAGGGCGATGGTCAGCGCCGGCCCGAGACCGGGCAGCACGCCGATGGCGGTGCCGAGCGTGGTGCCGAGCAGGCACCACAGAAGATTGACCGGGGTGAAGGCAACCGAGAAGCCGTGCGCGAGATGTCCGAGCGTTTCCATGGCGTCAGCCCCTCAACATGCCGATGAACGCGTCGATGACCGTGTTCAGCTGGTTCTCGATGAAGCCGGCGCCGATATTGACGCCAAGCGCCCTGGCGAAGCCGAAATAGGCGGCCAGCGCCAGGATCAGGCCGAGCACTGCGTCGCGCAGCGTGCGCTTGCTGCCAAAGCCGTAGCAGACCAGAACGAACATGATGATGGATGCCGCCGTGAAGCCGAGCGGCTGGATGAGCAGCAGATTGGCGATCAGGCCGATGACGACGAAACCCATCGCCTTCCAGTCTGTCGGCGTTTCCTTTTCCTCCTCCGGCTGCCAGCCGCCGCGAAGTGCGGCGAGGATAAGCAACAGCGAAAGCACCACCAGACCGACCATGGTGAGGTAGGGAAAGACGGTCGGGCCGACCTTCGAGTAGAGCGGCGACACCGGGATCGCCAGCGTCTGCCAGGCGACCGCGCCCGCGCAGGCCAGGAGCCCGACGCCGATCAACAATTCCGGCACGGCAAGGCGCGGCGGCGCCGCCTGCTGGTCGCTGGTGCTCATGATTGTCCTCCAGGGATAGCTGGCCCAATATGGTTGGCGAAGATGCCCGGCATCGCACCGCCGGTCCTTACCGCAGGTTCATGCCGGCTTTGCAGTCCATGCGAGAGGGGGCGGCGCGTGCCGCCCCTTCAGGGGAGATCAGGCGAGCCCGAGGTCTTTCAGGATAGCCTCGATACGCGCCGAATCCTCGGTGACGAACTTCGCATAATCGTCGCCGGTGAGAAGGATAGGCGTCCAGTTGCGGTTCTTGCATTCGGTCGCCCACGCATCGCTCTTGGCCATGGTCTCGACCAGCGTGATCATCGCTGCCTTGTCGGCATCGGAAACGCCGGGTGGTGCGAAGACGCCGCGCCAGTTGAACAACTCCACATCGATGCCGGCTTCCTTCAGCGTCGGCGCGTCGATGCCGTCCTGGCGCTTGTCGGCCGAGATGGCGAGCAGCCTGAGCGCACCCGCCTTGACCTGCTCTGAGAACTCGCCAAAGCCGGAGATGCCGGCCGCGACCTGGTTGCCGAGCAGCGCCGACAACGCCTCGCCGCCGCCAGCGAACGGCACATAGGACAGGTTTGTCGCCGGAACGCCAACCGTCTTGGCAATCAAGCCGAACAGGATGTGGTCGGAACCGCCGGCGGAGCCGCCAGCGACAGGAACCTTTGTCGAATCGGCCTTGAGTGCGGCGACGAAATCGGCGGCCGTCTTGAACGGCGACTCCGCCGGCACCACCAAAGCCTCGAACTCGCCGGTGAGACGAGCGATCGGGGTGACTTGCGTCAGATTGTTGGCAGCCTTGTTGGCGATGATGGCGCCAACCATGACCATGCCGGCAACCATCAGCGAATTGCCCTTGCCGTTCCACTGGCTGATGAATTGCGGCAGCCCGACCGTGCCGCCGGCGCCGCCGACATTGGTGATCTGCGAGCCGGAGATGAGCTTCTCGCTGCGCAGCACCTGGTCCATCGTACGCCCTGTCTGGTCCCAGCCGCCGCCCGGTGCCGCCGGTACGAAAATCTGGATCTGCGGTGCACCCTCGGCGAAAGCGGGGGTGAGATGAAGTCCTGCAAGGCCGGCAGCGCTCGCGGCCGCCGTGTTCATCAAAAATCTGCGTCTGTTCAGCATGGGATTCCTCCAGATCACGACACCTCCTCCGGTGCCTGCCAAACGCGCCTGCATTCACAGACCCGTGATCGAGTTCAAGCAGATGTTACCGAGTTCTGTCAACGGGAACGATATTCTGCTGGACAGAACGATCCAGTGGCGCGACAGAGTGACCCCGCTCGGGCTTCTCCGGACTGGAACCGCAATGGACTTACCAAGCAGACCGACTGATGCGGAAAACCGGCGTGCGTCCGCCGAAGGTGTTGCGGCACTTGATCGGGCGATCGCCATCCTCGATGCCTTCACCACCGCCGACCGCTCGCTCAGCCTGGCCGAAATCGCGGCGCGCACAGGCCTCTACAAGAGCACCATCCTGCGGCTGGCGAATTCCCTGCTGCGCGGACGATTGCTCGAGCGCCTCGACGATGGGCGCTACCGCGTCGGACCTGCCACGTTTCGGCTCGGTGCGCTCTACCAGCGTTCGGTGGTGGCGATCGATATCCTGT
>NZ_RZQG01000478.1:0-4605 GCF_003998635.1 Mesorhizobium sp. M7D.F.Ca.US.004.03.1.1 | reverse complement strand
ACGATCGACGGCGACGGCCTGAAGCTGCCCGGCGTCCGCGAGGGAACCGTCGGCATTCACGCCCGGGCGCTCGGCGGCGCCAGCCTGCCACTATCCGAACGCTTCCTGATCGGATCGACGACGATTTCCAGGAGCGCCTGATGCTGATCGGAATCCCGGCGCTGCTCGGTCCAGAGCTTCTGGCGATCCTGCGCGGCATGGGCCATGGCGACGAAATCGCCCTTGTCGACGGAAACTATCCGGCCGAGCAACAGGCAACCCGGCTGGTACGAGCCGATGGTCACCACCTCATCCCGGTGCTCGACGCAATCCTGAGCGTGCTGCCGGTGGATGACGCCGTGCCGGAGGCGCTGTTTCGCGCCTCGGTCAAGGGCGACCCCTCGCTTGCCGATCCCGTCCATCATGAAATCGAGGCGATCTGCGCCAAACGCGCGCCGGGCCGCAAGGTGGTTGCGCTGGCCGGCGCCGACTTCTATGCACGGGTCAAATCGGCGCATGCCATCGTCGCGACAAGCGAGCCGCGGCTCTACGCCAACATCATCATCCGCAAGGGCGTGATCTATCCGCCGGAGACCAGGAAGCCATGATCCTCTGCTGCGGCGAAGCCCTGATCGACATGCTGCCGCGCACGACGACAGCGGGCGAGCCGGCCTTTGCGCCTTATGTCGGCGGCGCCGTGTTCAACACGGCAATCGCACTTGGCCGGCTCGGCGCGCCGGCCGGCTTCTTTTCCGGCCTGTCGTCGGATCTGTTCGGCGGCCAATTCCGGGATGCGCTTGGGGCGAGCAAGGTCAGTTCCACCTACGCACACACTTCGCCTCGGCCAACGACGCTGGCCTTCGTCAAGCTCACCAACGGCCAGGCGACCTACACCTTCTATGACGAGAACACCGCCGGCCGCATGCTGACCATCGACGACCTGCCGCAGCTCGGCAGCGAGATCGAGGCCATGCTGTTTGGCGCCATCAGCCTGATCTCGGAGCCCGCCGGCGGCGCCTATGAAGAGTTCATGCGGCGCGAGCAGGCAAGCCGCGTCATGATGCTCGATCCCAACATCCGGCCGAACTTCATCCCGGACAAGGCCAAGCACCTCAGGCGCATCCGCGCCATGATGGCGATGGCCGACATCGTGAAACTGTCGGACGAGGACCTGAACTGGTTCGGCGAAGCCGGCTCGCACGAGGATGTCATCCGCAACTGGCTGGACCGCGGCCCCAAGCTGATCGTCGTCACCCATGGCAGCGAAGGCGCCGTCGGCTACAGCAAGGAGCACACCGTCACGGTGATGCCGGAAAAGGTCGAGGTGGTCGACACGGTCGGCGCCGGCGACACGTTCAACGCCGGCATCCTCGCCTCGCTGCACGAGCAGGGCCTGCTGACGAAGGCGGCAATCGCGGATCTGTCGAAAGATGCCATTCAAACGGCACTGGCACTTGGCGCCAAGGCGGCGGCGGTGACCGTGTCGCGGGCCGGCGCCAACCCACCCTGGCGGCATGAGATCGTCTGAACGGACCGCAACCTGCCGAGGATTGGTTGAGCTGGTCGATCACTTTATGTTTCGCAGGGTCGATCCCAGGGATTATTGAGGTAGGATTGTGCCTGACGAAGCCCGGATTTCCGGCATCTCGCGAAGACACGCCGGAAGATACAGGTAACAGACTGCGACACCTAGGCAATTCGCTGCTCTGCCTGCCCGGCTTTCTCGGCAGGCGCAACTCTGGTACCAGCGGCCGGTTATCTGGCTAACCCGTTTTGAGGCCGACATGCAGTTCATCGATCTTGGCGCGCAGCGCGAACGAATCCGCGACCGGCTGAAGGCCGCGATCGACCGTGTCGTCGACGAGGGCCGCTATATTCTCGGCCCGCAAGTCACTGAATTCGAGAACAAGCTCGCTGCCTATATCGGCACCAAGCATGTCGTGGCCTGCGCCAACGGCACAGATGCACTGCTATTGCCGCTGTTTGCGGCCGGCGTCGGCCCGGGTGACGCGGTGTTCGTGCCGAGCTTCACTTTCGCCGCCACCGCTGAAGTGGTGGCGTTGGCCAAGGCCGAGCCGGTGTTCGTCGATGTCGACCCGCATACGTACAACATCGACGTTGCCAGCCTCGAAGCGGCCATCGCCATGATCAAGAAGGAAGGCCGGCTGAAGCCCAAGGCAATCATTCCCGTCGATCTGTTTGGCCTTGCCGCCGACTACGAGGCGATCATGGCGATCGCCAACCGCGAAGGGCTGATGGTGATCGAGGATGCCGCCCAGTCGATGGGTGGTTCGCTCGACGGCAAGATGTGCGGCTCGTTCGGCGCGGTCGGCTCGACCAGCTTCTACCCGGCAAAGCCGCTTGGCTGCTATGGCGACGGTGGCGCGATGTTCACCAATGACGATGCGCTGGCCGAGCAGCTCAGATCCTTCGCTTTCCACGGCAAGGGCGAAACGCAATACGACAATGTCCGCGTTGGCATCAATTCGCGGCTCGACACGCTGCAGGCGGCGATCCTGATCGAGAAACTGGCCATCCTCGAAGACGAGATGGTTGCCCGCCAAGTGGTGGCAAAGCGCTATGCCGACGGGCTTGGCGACGTCGTCACCGCCGCCCGCAATCTGGACGGCAGCCGTTCGGCATGGGCGCAGTACGCCATCGAGACGCCGAAGCGCGACGGGCTGAAGGCGCATCTCGGCGAAAAGGGCATTCCGTCGGTCATCTATTATGTGAAGCCGCTGCATGCCCAGGTCGCTTATCGCGACTACCCGCGCACGCCGACCGGCCTTGCCGTGTCGGAAGACCTGCCGAAGCGGATTCTCTGTCTGCCGATGCACCCCTATCTCAGCGAAGACGACCAGGACCGCATCATCGAAACGATCCGTAACTATATCGGCTCGAATTCAGCGCAGGCCGCAGCCGAGTAGGCTGCGGGGCCTTCTCAGGCGGGGCTGACCCCTGCCCTGCCGCTGGCAATGAAATGCGGATTGGCGAAGTCCTCGTCGTCGCTTTGCCTGCGCTTGCCATAAACCAGAGGCTGGCCATCGAGCGTGCGCGTCATGCCGCCGGCCGCGCGAAGCACGGCGTCGCCCGCCGCCGTATCCCATTCCATGGTGCGGCCGAAGCGCGGATAGACATCCGCCTCGGCACTGGCGAGAAGACAGAATTTCAAGGACGAACCGACCGAGACGATTTCGGCGGCACCCAAGTCGCGAATATAGGCCTCGGTCTCCGGCGTGTTGTGGGAACGGCTGGCAACGACGGCCAGCGGCGCCACGGCTGTTCTCACCGAAATCGGCCGGCGGCCGACGATCTGGTAGTCGCCATCGATTTCGAGAGATTCCGCCCTGCCCGGCAGACCGGAAAAGAAGCGGCCGGTGCAGGGCGCAAAGACGACGCCGACTTCCGGCACGCCATCGCGAACCAGCGCTATGTTGACGGTAAAATCGGTGCGGCGGTTGACGAATTCCTTGGTGCCGTCGAGCGGATCGATAAGGAAGAAAGCCCCGTCCAGGTCGGGCGGCACGATGCCGGCGGATGCTTCCTCCTCGGCCACGCAGGGAATGTCGGGAAATGCGGCGCGCAGTCCGGTGAGAATGATCTTCTCGCTCTCACGGTCCGCCTCGGTCACTGGCGACGAATCGGACTTGCGGTCGACCGCGCAGCCGGCGTGGAACACGCGCATCACCTCGCGCCCGGCCGCCAAGGCCAGCCGCTCGAAGATTTCGAGCATCAGCCTGTCGTCAGATGCCGCCGCCGCTGTCGTATTGGTCTTCGGCAATGTCGCGCTCGTTCAGCCAGTGTTCCAGGGCATCTACCATCTCTTCGGCCGATTTGCCGAGTGTCTTTAGATGGATTTCGGGGTTTTCCGGCGCTTCATAAGGAGAATCGACGCCAGTGAAATTCTTGATCTCGCCATTCAGTGCGCGCGCATAGAGGCCCTTCGGATCGCGCCTGGCGCATTCCTCGAAGGGCGTATCGACGAACACCTCGATGAACTCTCCGTCCGCCATCAATTCGCGCGCCATGCGCCGCTCGGCGCTGAACGGCGAAATGAACGAAACAATGACGATCAACCCGGCATCGGCCATCAAACGCGCCACTTCGGCGACGCGGCGGATGTTCTCGACGCGATCGGCGTCGGTGAAACCAAGATCGCGGTTGAGACCGTGACGGACATTGTCGCCGTCCAGGATATAGGTATGGCGGCCGGTGGCGAACAGCTTCTTTTCGAACAGGTTGGCGATGGTCGACTTGCCGGAGCCCGACAGCCCGGTGAACCAGAACACGGCGGGCCGCTGGTTCTTCATGTCTGCGCGCACGTGCTTGCCGACATCGAGCGACTGCCAATGGATGTTTTCGGCGCGGCGCAGCGAGTGCAGGATCATGCCGGCGCCGACCGTGGCGTTGGAAATGCGGTCGATCAGGATGAAGGCGCCGGTGATGCGGTTTTCGGCGAAGGGATCGAAGGCGATCGGCGTCCGCGTCGAGATGTTGCAGATACCGACTTCGTTCATTTCGAGCGACTTGGCCGCTTCATGGGCAAAGTCGTTGACGTTGATCCGGTACTTCAGATCGGTGACGGTGGCGCTGGTCTGATCGGTCTCAGTGCGCAGAATGTAGGAG
>NZ_RZQG01000477.1:0-4614 GCF_003998635.1 Mesorhizobium sp. M7D.F.Ca.US.004.03.1.1 | reverse complement strand
ATCTGCCGGTGACGCCGGACCAGATCGCCGCCGACGCGATTGCGGCGGCCGAAGCCGGCGCCTCGATCCTGCATCTGCACGCCCGTGACCCCAGGGATGGCCGCCCGACCGCCGATCCGGACGTCTACATGCAGTTCCTGCCGCGCATCAAGCAGGCGACCGATGCGGTGATCAACATCACCACCGGCGGCTCGTCGCTGATGACGCTGGACCAGCGGCTGGCTGCACCGCTAAGGGCCGAACCCGAAATGTGCTCACTCAACATGGGCTCGATGAATTTCGCGCTGTTCCCGATGCTCGACAAACCGAGGGAATGGCAGCACGAATGGGAGCCGAAGCTGCTCGAAGCCACCCGGGACACCATCTTCAAGAACACCTTTGCCGATATGGAGGGCGTGCTGGAGCGGTTGGGCAAGGGCTGCGGCACGCGCTTCGAATTCGAATGCTACGATGTCGGCCATCTCTATTCGCTGGCGCATTTCCGCGACCGGGGTCTGGTGTCGGGACCGCTGTTCATCCAGTTCGTGCTGGGCATATTGGGCGGCATCGGCGCCGACCCTGACAACCTCGTCCATATGAAGCGGATCGCCGACAAATTGTTTGGCGACAGCTACCAGTTCTCCGTGCTGGCCGCCGGCCGCCAGCAGATGCCGTTGATCTCGATCGCCGCGGCGATGGGCGGCAATGTCCGGGTCGGGCTGGAAGACAGTCTCTATGACGGCCGCCAGCTGGCGAAATCCAATGCCGATCAGGTGCGCCGTATCTGTGGCATTCTCGACGGGCTGTCGCTGGAGGTTGCCACGCCCACCGAAGCGCGCGACATGCTGGCGCTCAAGGGCGGCGACCGGGTGGCGTTTTGAGAGACGACCGTGACCAATCCAACATCCGATGACGTCCTGTTACGCCCCGGCCGAGTGGAAGACGTCGAAACGATCCACACGGCGATCCTGAAACTCGGCACGCATATTGGCGCGCCCGAGGAGATCATTTCGACAGCAGATGATCTGCGCACCTATGGCTTTGGCGAAAAGCCCGCCTTCTCGACCCTGATCGCCGAAGTGGATGGGGAATTTGCCGGCCTGTGCCTGCATTTTCCGATCTTTTCGACCTGGATGGGGCGGCCTGGCGTCTATGTGCAGGATCTCTATGTCGAGGATCGGTTCCGCGGCCGCAAGATCGGCGAGCGGCTGCTGCGGCACGTTGCGGCGCAGTGCCGAAAGGAAGGTGGCGTCTATCTCCGGCTGTCCGTCGACACCGACAATGAAGGTGCCAAGGCCTTCTACGAGAGGCTGGGCATCGCCTGGTCGAGCTACGAGCAAACGCAGAAGATCATCGGCGAGGCGTTCTTTGCGTTCGCCGACGCGGCCGAAAATGGGGATCAGGAATGAAAGCCTTCTATGCCGAGGAACAGAAGCGCCACGACCCCAAGGCCTTTCTTTCGAGCGGTGCGGCACAGCCCAATCCGGAAAAGCCGGAGCGCGTCGAGAGATTATTAGCCGGCGCATTATCTGCAGGTTGCACAATCGAGCGGCCTCGGGATCACGGGCTCGGTCCTGTCTCAGCGGTGCACACGCCGGAATATCTGGATTTCCTCGAGCACATCTACACGCGCTGGCAGCGCATCGAAGGCGCGTCGGCTGAAGTGATCCCGAACATCCATCCGATTGCGCGCAACGGCTCCTATCCGGCCTCGGCGGTCGGCCAGGCCGGTTATCACATGGCCGACACCGCTTGCCCGATCTCGGGCGAAACATGGCAGAGCGCGCTGTGGAGCGCCTGGAGCGCGGTGGACGCGGCCGAGGCGGTGATGTCAGGCGCGCCGGCCGCCTACGCTCTGTGCCGCCCACCTGGCCACCATGCCTTTGCCGACGTCGCCGGCGGCTTCTGTTTCATCAACAACTCGGCCGTTGCCGCGCAGGTCTTGCGCAGGACTGCGTCGCGCGTGGCGATCCTCGATGTCGACTTGCATCACGGCAACGGCACGCAAGGGATCTTCTATACGCGGCCGGACGTACTCACCGTCTCGCTGCATGCCGATCCGGTGCGCTTCTATCCGTTCTTCTGGGGCCATGCCGACGAGCGCGGCGAAGGCCCCGGCCTCGGCTACAATTTCAACCTGCCACTGCCGCGCAAATCCGCCGACGCGGCGTTTCTCGCAGCGCTCGAGGTGGCGTTCCAGCGCATCCGTGCCTTTTCGCCGGACGCGCTGGTCGTGGCGCTCGGCCTCGATGCGTTCGAAGGCGATCCGTTCGGGGGGCTTTCGGTGTCGACGCCTGGCTTCTCGCGCATTGGCGAGGCCATCGCCAAGCTCGGCCTGCCGACGGTCATCGTCCAGGAGGGCGGCTACCTCTGCGACGAACTCGGTGACAACCTCACTGCGTTCCTCACCGGCTTCGGCGGCAAGACGCGATGAATGCTCAAGCCAGCGTCAGGAGCGCTGCTGCCTGAGCATGGCGATAACCCGGTGCACACTCTCCAGCGTCTCGTCGATTTCGGCAGTAGTGTTGTAGTGAGCAATGCCGATGCGCACGACGCCATGCTCGGCCGGAATGCCCAATTGGTGGACGATCTCCCAGGCGTAGTTGTGCCCCGACCACAGGAAGATGTTTTCGGCATTCATCTGCCGAACGATCGTCTCCGGGACGATGCCGTCGACGGTGAAGGAAACCGTCGGCACGCGCTCGCCAAGCCGCTTCGGATCGGTGATGCCGTGGATGGTCAGACCTGAAATGTCGGAGAGGCCGTCGATCAGCTGTTGCGCCAGCGGGTTTTCATAGGCGATCGAAACCGCAAACGCCTTGGCAATCTTCTGCCTTCTTGAACCGCCCTCGCCTGCCGCCGCGCCAAGGTCGGCAAAGTAGTCGACCGCGGCCGTGAGCCCGGCCATCAGCTCGATCTGCGGTGTACCAAGTTCGAACCGCTCCGGCAGGCCATTGGACGAACAGCGGCATTTGTAGGGCTGCAAGTCATCGATGACGTCGCGCCGTCCCCACAAAATGCCCATGTGCGGACCGAAGAATTTGTAAGCCGAACAGATCAGGAAATCGCAGCCGAGTTCCCGAACATCGATCAAACCGTGCGGCGCGAACTGCACGGCATCGACATAGACCAGCGCGCCGGCGTTCCTGGCGATGGCGGTCAGCGCCTTCACGCGATTGATGGAACCGGTCAGGTTGCTGGCGTAGTTCAACGCCACCAGCCGTGTCTTCTCGGAAAGCAGACCAGCCAGCGTCGCCTCTTCGACCTGCCAGCTCTTTTCGTCGAACGGCAGCCAGCGCACGACGAGGCCGAGGTCCTCGGCCAGCTGCAGCCAGGGCGATACGTTGCCCTCATGGTCCATGCGGGTGAGGATGATCTCGTCGCCGGGCTTCATCGTGCGGCCGAGCGTGCGCGACATGTGGTAGGTCAGCGTCGTCATGTTGGCGCCGATGATGATTTCCTCGGGGCTAGCGGCGCCAAGGAAATCGGCCATCGCCTGATGCGCCTCATCGACGACAACTTGCGCGGCAATCGTCGTTTCGAAATAGCCGCCAAGATTGGCATTGGTGGTCAAAAGACAGCGCGACACGGCGTCGGCGACCGCCTGTGGCACCTGCGTGCCGGCAGGGTTATCGAGATAGATGCGGCGGCGGCCCTTGTCGGCCAGGGACAGTGCCGGAAATCTTTCGCGGACCAGCTCGATCGGAAAATTCATGATTGCCCCGCTCCCATTGTAATCATTGGATATTCAGCTGCAGCGATCCCAATCAAGGACAGGGATTGCCGACCCGCTGATGGATCGCATCCACCGCCTTCTGCATCTCTTCGGTCCAGACGATTTCGACGGAAGACAACGCCATGTCGAGCTGCGAAATGGTGGTGGCGCCGACGATGTTCGAGGTCACGAACGGCCGGCTCGAGACATAGGCATTGGCAAACAGCGCCGGTTCCAGGCCAAAGGAGCGCGCCAGCTCATTGTATTCGAGCTGTGCTTCAGCGGCATTGGGCGTCTCGTAACGTTGGCCGCGGTTGAACAGCTGCGAGCGCGACCCTTGCGGGCGCGCGCCATGGTCGTATTTGCCGGTGAGGTAGCCCTGCGCCAGCGGCGAATAGGGGAGCAACGACACCTGCTCGCGCTCGCAGACCTCGGCAAGGTTCACCTCGAAGGTGCGGTTGACGAGATTGTAGGCGTTCTGGATCGACGCGACGCGGGGTCCGATCCCTTTGTCAGCCTCCGCAAGGAACCGCATCACACCCCAGGAACTCTCGTTCGACAGGCCGAAATGGCGGATCTTTCCGGCCTTCACCAGTTCGTCGAACACGACGAGCGTCTCGGCAATCGGCGTTTCGTCAGCCGGAGCGCCGACAGAATCGGCGCGCGGTGACACGGCGCCGACGCGCGTCGGGTTGGCGCCCCAGGGAATGTCGCGTTCGGGCCAATGGATCTGATAGAGGTCGAGATAGTCGGTGCCGAGCTTGGCCAGTGACTTGTCGACGGCGTCAAAAATATCGGCGCGCACCAGCTGCGATGGCCTGTCGCCGCGAAACCAGCGGTTGGCCGTGCGGCCAATAACCTTGGAGGCCAGGATCACCTTGTCACGGTTGCGATTGGCCTTCATCCAGCTGCCGATGATC
>NZ_RZQG01000476.1:0-4621 GCF_003998635.1 Mesorhizobium sp. M7D.F.Ca.US.004.03.1.1 | reverse complement strand
AGACTGTCGCCGGCTACGTGCTGGCGCACATGCACCATCTGCCGGCGACCGGCGAATGCGTCGACGCGCAGGGCTGGCGCTTCGAGGTGGTCGATCTCGACGGCCGCCGCATCGACAAGCTGATCGCCACCCGCCTGCCCGGCGGCCACCGCGAGGCGGTGCGCTGACGGTCGACGCGATGTTCAGCATTCGCTCTATCGTTCCCAGAAGGGCTTGGCGATCTCTCCCTCGACCTGCTGTATCGTCAGACCGATATCGTCGATCAGATGCGGATTATCCTTCGACATTTGCCTGAGTTGCCAGCGAAAGCGTATCCGCTCGCGCCAGGTCCGATCGTGCCAGCTCGCGATGATGCTTCGCAGGGTCGTCAGGAGCCGGCGCGATGCCGGCCGCACGGGCGTTCCCGGCCGCGCTGCACAATGCAAGGAAGAAGTGAGGGTATTGGTCATGGCAACCTCCATATGGTTTTGAGGGCGCGGTGGCTCTCGATGAGGTTGAATTCTGCGCGATACGGACGGCGCCGTAATTAAGCCCTCCCAAATAGTTCTCAAAACTTCCAAACGAGCTATAGATGCGCCTATGCAGGGATCGCGTTTTGCCTTTGGTCCGTTCGTGCTTGATCCGGGTGCGGGAACGCTGCTTCGGAATGATGTGCCCGTTGCCGTTGGCTACCGCGGACTAAGTCTGCTTGCAGCACTTGTCGGACGGCCCGGCGACATCCTCGGCAAGGCCGAACTGATGGACGCGGCGTGGCCGGGCACGGCCGTCGAGGAAGGCAACCTCACCGTCCAGATCGCGCAGCTGCGCAAGCTGCTTGGTCCAGCCGCCGACGGCGGTGAATGGATATCCACGGTTCCGCGCGTCGGCTACCGCTTCGCAGGCGCCGTCGAACAGCTCGCCGACGTGAAGCGAAAACCATTGCCACTGCCCGACAAACCATCGATTGCCGTGCTGCCTTTCGTCAATTTCAGCAACGATCCCGAGCAGGACTCCTTCGCCGACGGGTTGACCGAAGACCTGATCACCGACCTGTCCAGGATCTCGGGTCTGTTCGTCATCGCGCGCAACTCGGCCTTTGCCTACAAGGGAAAAGCGATGGACGTGCGCGAGATCGCCGGGGATCTTGGCGTGCGCTATCTGCTGGAGGGTAGTGCAAGACGTGCCGCGGGGCGCGTGCGCATCAACGCCCAGTTGGTCGATGCGGTGAGCGGCGATCATCTATGGGCGGAACGCTTCGATCGCGGCCTGGAAGATATCTTTGCGGTTCAGGACGAGGTGACGGCCAAGATCGTGGAGGCGTTGCTCGGCCGGCTGCGCGCATCGCCGCCGCGCAACCGACCCCGAAATCTCGAGGCCTACGACCTCTGCGTGCGGGCGCGCAGGCTGATCGACGACTCGCCGCAGATGGCGCAGGAAGCGCATCTGATGCTCACGCGCGCGGTGTCGCTCGATCCCGAATACGCCGAGCCCTATCGCTGGCTTGCCATGAACCACTGGATGGGACAGGTGCATTGGGGCGGACCAACCGAAGCCGCCCGCAGCGTTGCCTTGGAACTGGCCCGCAAGGCCGTGGCGATCGATCCCAACGATGCCGGCTGTCGCTGGATACTGGCTTACCTGCTTGCCTACGAGCGCAGCTTCACTGAAGCAGATGCGGAATTCGCCAAGGCGATCGAACTCGACCCGAACGAGGCCGACACCTGGGCGGCATTGTCCGACATCGCGGTCCTGGCCGGACGGGTCGAAGAGGGTCTCGAGCATATCAGCAAGGCGTTCCGGCTGAACCCGTTTCCGGCAAGCTGGTATCATATGACGCTCGGCCAGGCGCAATATGCGGCGCGCGATTACGACGCCGCTGTCGAGACCCTGCTCAGGGACGAGACCTATCGCACAAGCTCACGCCGTTTCCTGGCGGCAAGCCTGGCGCAACTCGGCCGGCTCGACGAGGCGCGCGCGGAGGCCGAACTGTTCCTCGTCGGCAACCCGCATTTTACAACCAGCCATTGGGTCACGATGGAGCCGTTCCGCGACGCCGCTACGCTCGAGCATTTCGTTGATGGCTTTCGCAAAGCCGGTCTTCCCGAGTAACGCGCGGGCGTGATCCCGGCATCACATGACTTCCTCAAACCGCCGCCTCGATTGGCTCGGCAAGCCTGGGATTTGCCCGCGCGGCGATCAGGCAGCCGGCGACGATCAGGCATGCTCCGGTCAGCGTGGTCCAGGTCGCCTCCTCGCCGAAGAAGAACCAGCCAAGCGCGACCGCCCAGATGAAGGCCGAGTATTCGGTCGGGATCAGATATTGCGCTTCGGCACGGGCGTAGGACCAGCTCATCAGGAATTGCCCGGCAAGCGACAGCACCGTCACCCCGGCCAAAGGAAGCCAGAGATCGGTCGGCGGGGCGACGGCGAGCCAGGGTGCGGCGAGGCCGAGGATGATTGCAACGCATAGGTTCTGGAACAACATGATCTCGATCGGCTTGGCCAACTGCGCCTGTTGCCGGGCGAGGATCAGATTGTAGCCGTAGAACACCGTCGATACGAGCACCGCTGCCGTGCCAAGCATGGCATCTCTGGAATAGCTTGCCTGCCCGAACTGGCCGGCCATGATGATCGCGACGCCCGCGATGCCGGCCAAGGATGCCCAGACAGCCTGCCGCCGGATCCGTTCGCCCAGCAGCAGCGCGGCGAGGAACAGCGCAAACAGGGGCGCGACGAAGCTGAGCCCGATCGCCTCGGCGAGCGGCAGCCTGGCGAGGCCCCAAAAAAAGGATATCAGAACGATGCCGACAATTGCGGCACGCAGCGCATGCAGTCTCAGCACCGGAAGGGCCGGCTTTGAGCGCGTCCCTACTGACCAGGCCGCACCCGCGACGACAGTCGCCACCATGCTGCGCCACAGCACCGTGTTGTAGACGCCGACCGCAATGACCAGCGTCTTCATCGCCGCATCCATCCCGGACAGCAGGAAGATCCCGAGCGCGCATACGAGCACCGGGATCATCGGGGAAACGGCGCCGGTCAGGCTGGATGTCTTCACGGCTTCACTCATGTGATGGATTGCAGCCGGATATATCAGGGCAAGACGGCGCGGCCAGATGGCAGGACCATCGATGTAGAGGTCCAATCCCGATTGGCGTCGCATCCCCGCTATGGCGATGCTAGGGCATCAACACCACCTTCCCTGTCGAGCGGCGCTCCTCCAGCAGCTGGTGCGCTTCGCCGGCCTGATCGAGCGGAAAGCGGCCGCCGATCGCAACCCGAAGCCGGCCGCTTGCCGCCAGATTGAACAGCTCGGACAGGCTGGCTCTCAATACGTCGGGAGACAGCAGCGGCAGCAGCGCGAAACCCCTCAGCGACTGGTTGCGGCCGATCATCGCCTCCAGATCGGAAGCCGTGAGCGCATAGCGGCCGAGCGCCGCGAACACCAGTTCGCCGCCAGGCGCCAGAGCCTGCAGCGACGCAGCCGTCAGCGCGCTGCCGACTGTGTCGTAGATGATGTCGTTGCCCTCCCCGCCTGCAATCTCGCGCACCCGGGCTGGCCAATCCGGCTTGCTGTAGTCGACCGCGGCATCGGCGCCGAGCGACAGAGCGAAATGCAATTTCGCCTTGCCGCCGGCGGCCGCGATCACCTGGCGTGCGCCCTTCAGCCTGGCCAGTTGGACAAGCAACGATCCCACGCCGCCAGACGCGGCCGGGACCAGCACCGACTTGGCCCGTGGCGGGCTTTGCCGAAGCAAATGAAGAGCCGTCAGCCCCTGCACCATCAGCGCCGTCGCATCCTCGAACGGCAGCGCATCCGGCAGCGGCACGGCGAGATCGGCTGACATCGTCACCTGCTCCGCATAGCCGCTGTGGGGACGCTGCGACATGAACAGCGGCGCAGCGATGCGGCGCCTCAGCAATTGTGCATCCACGCCTTCTCCGACGGCCTCGACGACGCCCGCCGCCTCCACGCCCAGGATCATGGGAAGTTGCGGCGTCACTGCGTAGCGGTCCGCCCGCATCAGCACTTCGAAGAAGTTGATCCCGGCGGCTTGCACCCGGATCACCACCTCGCCAGCCTGCGGCACCGGTGCCGGCAGATCGACCACCTCCAGCACGTCGGGACCGCCGAAACGGCTAAGTTGAATGGCTTTCATGGCAAACTCCGATCGCACTGGCGTCGGCCGCTGTTTGCCACTATCTGCGGAGCCTCGACTACACACTCATTTGTCCCCTGCTGACCAGGAGGTGACCATGCCCAATCCCAGGAGAATGCCCATCAAAAGGCTGCCGATGCTGCCGGCGGAACGGGCGCTGAAAGTGATTGCGGGGCGCTGGAAGGCGGTCATCCTCTACCACCTGTTCGATGGTCCCCGGCGGCTGTCGGCGCTGAAGGCGCTGATGCCTGGCATCACCCAGAAAGTGCTGATCCAGCAACTTCGGGAAATGGAAGAGCACGGCCTCGTCAGCCGCGAAATCTTCGCCGAAGTGCCCTCGCGCGTCGAATACTCTGCGACAGGTCTCGGCCTCAGCCTCGAGCCGATCCTGCTGGCGCTCTGCCAATGGGGCCAGCATCACGCCGACGAGCTCAACGAGATGGACCGTCTCGCCGACTGCATCATCCGGCCAAGACAAGCAC
>NZ_RZQG01000475.1:0-4631 GCF_003998635.1 Mesorhizobium sp. M7D.F.Ca.US.004.03.1.1 | reverse complement strand
GGCTACCGCATCGGCCCGTTCGACGTCGAAAGCGCGCTGATCGAACATCCGGCGGTCAACGAGGCAGCGGTCGTCGGCGTGCCCGATCCGCAGCGCACCGAAATCGTCAAGGCCTTCGTCATCCTGGCGCCTGCCTTTCAAGGCAGCGAAGCGCTGGCCGAGGAACTGGCGCAGCACGTCCGCAAGCGCCTCTCGGCCCACGCCTATCCGCGCGAGGTCGAGTTCGTCAGCGAGTTACCGAAGACGCCGAGTGGCAAGATCCAGCGGTTCCTGCTGAGGAAGGCCGAGGTGGAGAAGCGGAAGGGGTAAGCGGGGCTACGCAGGGGGCCCGAGTGGCTCTGGATCGGTCGAGCACCCGAACCTTGACGGCGCGGGCACGGCAGTCTCTTGTTCCAGCAGATTCGGCCGGCAAGGGAGGTGCCCACCATGGAAAAGATCATCCTGGACTGCGACCCCGGACATGATGACGCCATCGCCATCCTGCTGGCGGCAGGCAACCCAAAGATCGATCTTCTCGGCATCACGACGGTTTCGGGCAACCACAATGTCGAGAACACCACGCGCAATGCGCTTTCGGTATGCACCGCCTATGGCATCAAGGTGCCGGTGGCGAAGGGCTCTCCCGGCCCGCTCATCATCGATCAGGTGCTGGCCGTCGAGATCCATGGCGATACCGGGCTCGACGGCCCCGTACTGCCGCCCGCCTCGTTCGAGCTCGACAAGCGGCATGCCGTCGACTTCATCATCGACACCGTCATGGCGCATGAGCCGAAGACGGTCACGCTGGTGCCGGTCGGTCCCTACACCAACATCGCGCTTGCCGTGCGCAAGGATCCTCGCATCGTCGAGCGGGTGAAGCGGGTCGTCGCCATGGGCGGGAGCTATACCAGGGGCAACATCACGCCCGCGGCGGAGTTCAATGTCTACGGCGATCCGGAAGCCGCAGACGTGGTATTCCGCGCCAACTGGGACGTCACCATGGTGGGTCTCGACCTCACCCATCAGGCGCTCGCCACCAAAGAGCTTCAGGACCGGGTGCGCACCGTCGGCGGCCCGATGGCCAAGTTCATTCTCGATATCTGGGAGTTCATCGCGACCACGCATGGCGGCCTGCTGCAGATCGAATATCCCGCCGTCCATGACGCATGCTGCGTCGCGGCCATGATCGACCCGACCGTCTTCACCACCGAGAAGGCCGATATCCGCGTCGAGCTTGCCGGCCGTTGGACCAAGGGCATGACGGTCTGCAATTTCGAGAAGATGGGCGGCATGCACCATTTCGGCGGCACGGCGAGCGAGCAGACCGACTTCCGCCACACCGTGGCGATGAAGCTCGACCATACGAAGTTTTGTGACCTGATTGTGGATGCGCTGGAGCGGTTGGCCAGGCAGAAGGCGTGACTGAAGCCGTATCCCTATGACCTGGTTGCTCCGCAAGCCATCCTTCAATGCGCCACGCCATCCGCAGCGTGGAGCAGCCTCCAGGTCAAACCAACGCGACCATGGAACTGCGAGGCAAAACGCTCTGCGGCCACACTCTCGAGGCCGTCATCGACGAGCGCCTCGATGCTTCGTCGCATCAAGGCAAGCTGCATCTGCCTGGCGTGTTCCAGGTCTGCCTCTCGCATGATTGCCGTGACGTGGTAGGCGACGACGGGCTGGCCGAGGCAAGATAGCAGCGCGTTGGCCTCGGCTGTCACTGCCGTAACTGCGTCTTCGATCTTCATTCTGGCGCTCCTCATCAAACATGATGCTGGCGCCTCCCCGCAAGGCGACTGTGGTCAGTCGCTTCTCTTTTTGAGTTCAGACTGCCCCGCGCGACCGAAAGCGGCCTCGCTGACAATTGCTGTCCTTCCAGATCCCTCGAGCAGCCTCGTTCGGCCCAAAAACACTATCCGCCAAATTTGATTCAAAGGCGACCGGATAGTTAATCGATGGTTAATGGGCCGATTGCATCCCTTGCGGTTGCTGCCGCGCAATTGCCGCAAAGCTGCCCGATGGCTCCCAGCTTGTGGATCGCCACAGGGGGTATGTCATGCGGCTGGTCTGGACCATCATCTTCGCGCTCGTGACCGGCACGGTTTTCGCGGCCTCGCCGGAGGACGATTATATCGCCGCACGCGACAAGGCGATTTCCGCCATCGCGGCAATGGCAAGTGCGAACGACCCCGTGGAAACGCTCGATGCCGCCGGGGCGAAGGCGTTGACCGATCTCGAAGGGCGTCTGTCCACCATTCTCGGCCCCTTGGCGGTTGCCGATTTCCCGGCAAACGGCACGATCAATCTCGGAAGCCTGAGCGATGCCGATATCGGGTTCGGCATGCTCGACGGTTTGCGATACGCCAAAAGCGACGACGGCCCGAGCCTCGTGGCAACGACGCGGGGGCTGCTCGAGCGCTGGCTCCAGTCCAGGGCAGCCGAACTCGACGAAAACTTCAGACTGCCCGCCGACATCGATGCGGCACTGAAGCTCGATGCTTTCTACACCCAGGCGATCAACAGCGACGCCGCGTTCACCGGGACGCTCGACTTGTCCCTGAAGAAGCCAGAAGGCGCAGACATCACCTTTGCACGGCTCGGCGGCTGGGCGCAGGACATAGGGCCGAACCCCGACCAGCAGGTCATTGTCACCATCGTCAAGGGCAACAGCGTCATGATCGCCTCGGCACCCGCGACACCGCCTGTTCCGAAGATCACGGCCTGCGACGCCGTGTGGACCTCGGCGGACGCCGCCGCCCAGAAATTCCAGGAGGCCTACCAAGCCTCGGACCTCAAGGACGAAACGGCGTATGATGCCGCCAACGTCGCCTGGGAAAAAGGTGACGCCGACTATCGCGCCTGCATGGGCCAGCACCTGCCGAGCGAGCCTGTCTTCCCGGCACTTCTCGCCCAGGCCCAGACGCTTGCCGATCACATGGCCGGCAAGTAGGCCCTCCGGCGGCGTCGGCACCATGCCTCCTCAGCCCCGCCGCTGTTGACCCTCGGCGTCCGCTATCGCCACATAAGCGCTCTCGATGGTCTCGAACGTCAGCTCCGGATACAGCGCCCCGGCTTCCGGTGTAGCCGTCTCAAGCGCGGTTTCGCCGCGAATCCAGAACGCCCGCAGCAGTCCGAGCCAGGGGGCTGACGCGATCATCGCCTCAAGCTCCGCCGCATTCTGCTGCACGATGCGCGGCGAGCGGCCGCTCACCCGGCGCCACAGGTCGATCATTTCGCTCTGGGTTGTCCGGTTCCGGGCGATCCGGATTTCGCTGCGGACGGCACTGGGGTCGTTCAGCGCGCGCAAGGTGACCGCGGCGATGTCCTTCTCGCTGACGAACGTCGCCGGCACATTGCCGTCGCCATAAAGCGTCACCTCTTCGGGAGGCAAAGGCGACGGGCCGAAGCGCATCAGATCGCCCAGCGTCGCCACCCAGGTCGAAAAGAAGCCGTTGGTATAGATCACCGTATAGGGCAGATCCGCTTGCTTGATTGCGTCGAACACGGCTCGCTTAAGGTCGAGCGGCGGAACCGAGCCCGGTGCGGCGGCGGCAAAGTCGAGGCCGAAGCCGGCGGAAGGCACGTAGCGGGAGACGCCTGCATCCCTCAGCGCCCGCACCAGCGTCATCTCGCTGGCCGAAGCCACATGCACCGAGCTGATGACGCGGTCGACCGCGCCTGCGGCGCGGACAAGGCTGTCATAGTCGTCGAGATCGCCGACATGGATTTTAGCGCCGAGCTCCTTCAGCGGGCGCAGCCGCTCTTCATTGCCGGCTGTTGAGGGCCGGACCAGGACATGAACATCATTGCCATTGCGGGCGCTGGCCTTCGCCATCTCGCCGCCGAGAAGCCCCGTCGCGCCGATGATCAGGGTGCTGGTCATATCGCCCTCCCATTGCGCAGGATGGAACCGTCCCAGTCGCGCTCCAGGCCGATGTCGTGCAAGCGATGGTCCGAAAAGCGCGCAACCCGGCGCAGCATGCGGCGGCACTCGACGACTGCCGAGGTTCTGAGTGCGAGGCCGCTCATCGCGGCGCTGATGGATTCGAGGGTCGGGTTCATTGTTCGTCTCCTGTGTTTGCCTGGGCGCAAGCGTGCCGACGCCGTCCGCAGGGGGACGAGCATGACGATTGCTCACACTGTTTCTGGTCGTTCAGCGCAGCGACGAGATCGAAAACCCGATCTGGATGCGCTGCTGCATCCATAGATTGGACATTTCCGGGCTGGACGACAAACGACTCTTTGTGCAGGATTTGTGAGTAACGCTCACAGGTGGATCATGCCGCGCAGACTGCCGCCCCTCACCGCCCTGCCCGCCTTTGAAGCCGCTGCCAGGCATCTGAGTTTCTCGAAGGCGGCGGGTGAGCTCAACGTCACCCATGGCGCGGTCAGCCGCGCCATCCGCAACATCGAGGACAGACTGGGCATCCAGCTTTTCGATCGGGGAACGAGGTCCGTGCGCCTGACCTTGGTAGGCGCCGCCTACGCGTCGGAAGTCAGGAAGGCGCTGGACCAGATCGCCGCCGCCACCATCGCCGCCACGCCCGACCGCACCACGGGCATCTTGAATGTCAGCACATCGGACGGTTTTGCCGGCCGCTGGCTGGTGCCGAGGCTGCATCGCTTCCACCGCGCCAACACGGATATCGACG
>NZ_RZQG01000474.1:0-4633 GCF_003998635.1 Mesorhizobium sp. M7D.F.Ca.US.004.03.1.1 | reverse complement strand
TCGGCTCGATCGACATGGTGGCGAAACTCAACAGCATGCCGGTCGCCAGCATGGCGACAACAGGCCGTTTGTCGGGGATTTGCGCCCAGCCGCCTTTCGGCTTCTGCTTCGACGCGGCGTCTGCTGCTTTCGGCCGGGGATTCTCCTTGATGAGAAACGTCGTCGCCAGGAACGCCAGGAAGATGACGCCGCCTGACAACAGGAAGGTGGCGCGGATGCCGATCAGCGGCGGCAAGATACCGCCAACCAGTGGGCCGACCAATGCCCCAGCCGTGATGCCGGCAGACAGCAGGCCGAGCGCCCAGCCGGAACGCTCCTTCGGCGTTTGCATGGCGACGAGGATGGTCGATCCCGACGAATAGCCGCCGGCAAAACCGATCAGCAGCCGCAGCAGCACCAGCTGCCAGACTGTCTGCACCATGCCGGTCAGCGACATGCATATCGCCATGCCGAAGCTGGCGCGAACCAGCATCACCTTGCGGCCGTAGCGGTCGCCGAGACGTCCCCACAGCGGCGCCACCAGCGCCGCCGCGAAGAAGGTCGCGCCATAGGCGATCCCAGACCATTGCACGATCGCCGCGTGGCCCTCGGCGCCGAGCTGCTCGATATAGAGTGGCAGGAACGGCAAAAGCAGCGTCATGGCGACAAGCGTCGAGAACGAACCGGCAAAACACACGAACAGATTGCGCCGCCAATGGATGTTGTAGGTGCTGTCGGTCGCCGGGGGCGTATTCTGCGGCATGTCATATGTCCTGTCCGCGCAATCTATCGATGCTTGCCGCGGATACCAGTTTGGGATACCAAGATGGTATCCGTCATGGACGCAAGCTTGGCCGCTGTCAATGCAACCCTGTCAACCGTGAGCGGGAACCGCGGTTGGCGAGCTGATCGCCGGCAAACGGCCCGAGCCAGCAACGGCCAGAAAATGGAAACGACAATGTCGCAGATGCAGAGCGTCGAAAAGCAGCTTCGGCAGATGATCCTGGGCCTCGAGATCGGTCCCGGCGAGAAGCTGACGGAGCGCTGGATCGAAAGCCGCTTCGGCGCCTCGCGAACCCCGGTCAGGGCAGCACTTCTGCGGCTTGAGACCGAGGGCTTGGTCGGCAGGGACGGGCGTGGCTGGACGGTGTCGCCCATCAATCTGGCCGAACTCGAGCAGATCGCCGTCTACAGGGAGGCGGTCGAGGTTGCGGCACTTCGCCTGACATGCGCCTTGGCGGACCGGAGCGCCGTCGATGTCATCGAGGCGATGCTCGAGTCCTGCGACAACGACACGCCGCGCGAGGAATGGCATCGTGTCGGCATGGATTTTCACATCGAACTGGCGCGTCTGTCGGGCAACGAATTTCTGTTCCGGGCGGTTCGCGATGCCATGACGCGCCTGTCGCGGGCGCGCTGGCTGGAGGTGCGCGACGAAGCGGCCCTTGTTCGCGCCTGGGCCGAACATCGCGCCATTCTGGCAGCCGCACGTCTTGGCGATGCCGATGAAGCCGCGCGCCTGCTCTCAGTCCACATCGTCGGCAGCCGCGACCGGTTGGTGACGTCGCTCGCCAACGATCGGCGCGGTCTTCGCGCCAGAGGCTTTGCCGTCGTCGCCGCCTAGAGAGCAATTCCAGGAAAAGTGTGAAACGGTTTTCCGTCCGGAATTGCGTCAAGACAAAGAGATGGAGCAATTCCAGGAAAAGTGTTTGCGTCCGGAATTGCTCCAAACGATCTGTGCAGGGCAGGGTATACGCCATGCAAAAGGCGTCGTCTGGACGTATGCGCACTTTCGGCCTCGCTTCGCAGACGCCGATGGCGTAAGGAGCGGCGATGGAAAACAACCGATTTGAAACACCTGTGACTGTGAAGTCAGTCGCGGCGGGAAGCACTCAGCTCTTGCGTACGGCGCGTGAGGCTTCCGACTACCTCCTCAACAACTGGCCCGGCAAGCGCAGCCCCAAGCATCGCGCGGCGCTGCAGGCCTGCCATGACGCACTCGCCGGCGACAAGCCGGCGATGAACGCTAGGCGCGCCTTCATTGCGGCAGCGCGCGAAGTGGACGTCTTTGTCAGCGACAAGGCGCCCGCCTGATACAAGGCGGCCATCTGGGTTGAGGCATGGCCCGCATCTGCGGGCCTTTTGCCGTCACTTTGCCGTTTCGGTTTCGCCTTCGGTCTCGTCCTCGGGCTTCGAACGTTCCCGCGCCGCAACCTTGGCTGCCAGCTTCTCGGCCTTCTTGGCTGCTTTCTGGCGGTCGCGTTCCTTGCGTTCCTGATCGTAATTTGGTGGTCGCGCCATATCGGCTCCTTTTCACTGCCTCGCGGCTCTGGTCCTGCCTAGGAGCATTAGCCGTCAAACACAACAGCTGAAGCGATAGTGCCCGGCGGTTCGTGGGGACGACGGTCCGGGACTTGCAAGATGCGCGGCACAATGGTGTAGGAGAACCGGGGCGCCAACAAACTGCGCAGCGATCCGCCCGTTTGTTTTGATCAAGTGAACTATGGCCACCATCCAACGAACGACGGCAAGGGTTTTCTACTATGCGCGCAACGTCTTGCGCGATATCGCACCGCAGGCACTCTTCCGTCGGCGGTTGGCGGGCCGTCTCGAACAGGCCAGGCTCTCGGATCAGGCAGTGCGGCGGCGGCTGAATTACTACAACAAGCTGCAGGATGCGTTTTCGCCCAGCCCAGCTGCGGTGCGTCTCGACAAGCTGCCCTCTACGCCGACTATGTACCACTACGACCTCAAGGAGTTTGCCCGTTATTTCGATCCGGCATTGCTCGTCGACGTCGAATTCGGCGACGTCATTGACGTGCCGAAGGTGCCGACGCTGGTCAAGGATCGGCCGATCCATGCCGACGACGAAAATGCGGTCATCATGAAATTCAACAAGTTTAGGCACTTCTACATGCCGGCCGACGCAACTGCATTCGCCGACAAGCGCCCGGCCGTGGTCTGGCGCGGTGATCTCAACAACCCGAAACGGACAAGATTTCTCGACGCCGTGCGTGACTTGCCGTTTTGCGACGCCGGCTCGCACAAGCCGAACGCGCCGGCCGAGTACAGCAAGCCTTTTCTCAGCATCAGCCAACAGCAGCATTATCGCTACATCGTCTCACTCGAAGGCAACGACGTGGCGACCAACCTCAAATGGATCCTGAATTCGAATTCGCTCTGCCTGATGCCGTTGCCGACATACGAGACATGGTTTGCGGAAAAGCAACTCGAGGCCGGTGTCCACTATGTGCCGCTCGACCCGGATTTCGCCGATGTCACGGAGAAGGTGCGCTATTTCGAACACCACCCGGCCGAGGCGCAACGCATCATCGCCGCGGCCAATGCCTATTGCCGCCAATTCTCCAACGAGCAGGAGGAGCAGGCTATCTCCCTGCTCGTCCTCTATAAGTATTTTGTCCTCAGCGGTCAGATCAAGCCTGATCCTGAGGTCTGGCGTTTTATCCAGGGTTAGGACGTAGCGTGCCTCGGCGCGCCAAACCTGGCTCGTCAGATGCCGCTGCGGTCAAGAACCAGGTCGGCGGGGCCGAAGCGGTCCTTTGCCGTCAATTGCTGGTGCCAGTAGGGATAGAGCAGCGGTGGCCGGCTGACCGCGTCGAGGCGGCTGCGTTCGTCGTCGGTGAGCACCAGGCTCGCAGCCGCAAGGTTGTCCTTCAACTGGGCTTCGTTGCGGGCGCCGATCACCAGCGAACTGACGGCCGGCCGGCCAAGCAGCCAGGCCAGTGCCACCTGCGCTGCTGACACGCCGCGCTGGGTGCCGATCTCGACCAGAACATCGACGATCCGCCACAGCCGGTCCTCGTCTCGGATCGGCGGTTCCGACCAGCCGGCGAGCTGGCGGGCGGTGGGGCTGTCGCGGCGGTATTTGCCTGACAGCAATCCGCCGGCAAGCGGGCTCCAGACCAGAACGCCCAGCCCCTGGTCAACGGAAATCGGCAGCAATTCATACTCCGCCTCGCGTGCTTCCAGCGTGTAGTGGATCTGCTGGGTGACGAAACGAGGCTGGTGATGACTGTCGCTGATGCCGAGCGCCTTCATCACCTGCCAGCCGGAATAGTTCGAGCAGCCGACATAGCGGATCTTGCCCTGGGCGACCAGCGTGTCGAGCGCGGCGATGGTTTCCTCCAGCGGCGTTACGCCATCCCATTCGTGCAGGAAGTAGATGTCGATGACGTCGGTCTTGAGCCGCTTCAGGCTCTTCTCGCATTCGCGGATCAGGTGATGGCGCGACAGGCCTTCATCGTTTGGACCTTTGCCGATCCGCATCCGCGCCTTGGAGGCGATCAGCACGTCGCCCTTGCGCTTGCCGCCGAGCGCTTCGCCGATGATCTCTTCCGAAATGCCGTTCGAATAGACATTGGCGGTGTCGATGACGTTGATGCCGGCATCGATGCAGAGATCGATCATCCGGCGCGCCTCGTCGAGGTCGGTCTTGCCGACCGCCGAAAACGCGCCGGCGCCGCCGAAAGTCATGGTGCCCATGGTCAGTGTCGAAACTTTCAGGCCGGAACGGCCGAGGGTGCGGTATTCCATGTCAGTCCTCGCGATTGCGTTGGGAAGGGGGCTGGGGAGGGGCCCCGAATGTGGCTGCTATTTGTAGGACAATTTGGGCGACTTGTCTCCATGCCACGAC
>NZ_RZQG01000473.1:0-4635 GCF_003998635.1 Mesorhizobium sp. M7D.F.Ca.US.004.03.1.1 | reverse complement strand
GCCTGAAGCCGGACGTTTCCGGACATTCGACAATGACGGGAGTGCCGCCCAGGAGCTTCACCATTTCCGGATAGGAGACGAAATAGGGGGCCGGCAGGATCGCCTCGTCGCCGTTCTCCAGCGTCGCCATCAGCGCGTTGAAGATGATCTGTTTGGCGCCGTTCGCCACCACGATGTCGTCGGCCGTGTAGTCCAGTCCGTTCTCGCGCCTGAACTTCCCGGCCACGGCCTCGCGCACTTCCAGCGAGCCGGCCGCGGCGGTGTAGAGGGTCTGGCCGGCCTTTGCGGCCGCGTGCGCCGCTTCAATGATGTGGGCAGGTGTCGGAAAATCAGGTTCGCCAAGGCCAAGGTCGATGACGTCGACGCCTTTGGCCCGTAGCGCCTTGGCTGCCTGCGAGGCCGCCATCGAAGCCGACGGCTTGACCACGGACAGGCGCGAAGCAATGTAGCTCATCGGCTTTTCTCCGAAATATAGCCCCTGGACACGTCCTGTGCCCGCGCCTCCGTACTGCGCTTGGCCGGATCGCCATAGCCGCCACCGCCGGGAAGTTCCAGAACCAGACGACGCCCTTCGGGAACGTGTTGCCAGCCCTTGGGGCGCATCAGCGTGCCATCGTCGAGTCTGACGATGCCGGCAATCCCGTCCTTGCCGCCATTGCGGCCCTTGGCTGGATGTCTGACCCGGTCGAACATGGCGGAGAAATCGAACTCGTGGCCTTCGGTGGCCGCGATTTCGAGGATCTGGCCGAGGCCGCCGCGAAATTCCCCGTCGCCGCCGGAATCGGGACGCAGTTCCTTGCGCCAGATGACGATCGGTCCGGTGTGCTCGGTCGCTTCGATCGGCATCGTATGGACACCGGACGGAAAGGCGGTGGCGGAAAGCCCGTCCAGCGTCGGGCGCGCGCCCATGCCGCCGGAATTGAACATCAGCACCTCGGCGCGGCGCCCGTCGCCGCTGGCGACCGGCCTGACCGAGATGTGGATGTTCCACAGTGCCGCCGCGCCTTCGGCAAGGATCTGGCCCGGCAGCGCCTTGGCCAGCGCGCCCAGCACCAGGTCGGGCACCATATGGCCGATGACGTGCCGCAGGGAGACCGGCGCCGGCCGCGGGGCGTTCAGGATGTTGGTCGGCGACGATATGGTGAACAGAGCAAGCGAGGCCGCATTGTTCGGGATCTCCGGCGCCACCACGCATTTCAGGGCGTAGCAGGCATAGGCCTTGCTGTAGATGATCGGAACGTTGATGCCCCAGCGGCTTATCGGATCGGTTCCGGAGAAGTCGACATTCAAATGGTCGTCGCCAATCGAGACGGCGGCCACCAGCTTGACCGGCGTGTCGTAGCCGTCGGTCACCAGCTCGTTCGACCAGCTGCCTTTCGGCAGCGCCTTGATGCGCTCCAGCGTCGCGTCATGGGTGCGCGTGAAGATGAACTCTCCCAGCCTGTCCAGCGATGCCAGACCGATCTCCTTCATCATGTCGACCAGGCGGCGGTGGCCGACCTCGTTGCAGGCGGCCAGCGAATAGAAGTCGCCGACAACCTGGTTCGGCTCGCGCACATTGGTGCGCAGGATCTTCACCAGATCGAGGTTCACCTTGCCGCGCTCGGCAAACTTCATGATCGGGATCTGGATGCCTTCCTCGTAGACCGACTTGCCGTCGGCGCCGAAGCCACGTCCGCCAACGTCGACCACATGGGCCGTGCAGGCGAAGAACGCCACCAGTTCGCCGTTGAGGAACGAGGGCGAGACCATGGTGATGTCGTGCAGATGGCCGGTGCCTTTCCAGGGATCGTTGGTGACATAGGTGTCGCCTTCGTACATCTCCTCGCGCGGGATTTCGTTCATGAATTGCAGCACGGCCTCGGCCATGGTGTTCACATGCCCGGGCGTGCCGGTCACGGCTTGTGCCAGCATCTCGCCGCGCGGATTGAACACGCCGGCCGACAGGTCGCCCGATTCACGCACCGATGTGGAGAAGGCTGTCCGCAACAGGGTCAGTGCCTGCTCCTCGACCACCGAGATCAGGCGATTCCACATCACCTGCATACGGATTTCCAAGATGTCGCTCATGCCTGGACCCCTTTGCGGATCAGGAGGATCGAACCGTCGCTCTGCAGCACGGCATCGAAGAGAGTGGTGACGACCGTCGACGTCTCGCGCTCGACGATCACCGCCGGGCCGCTGATGCGATCCCCCGGCGAAAGGTCGGCGCGTTCGATGATGGCTGAAATCTGCACGGTTCCGGTCGCCGGATCGAAAACCTCGCGCGTCTGCGAAGCGGCGACAGTCCTGGTCCCCATGGTGATCTCGTGCCTGGCCGGGGCCGGCCGCACGTCCTGCGCCTTGACCGACCAGGTCACGATCTCGATTTCCAACCCGTCGAGGCCATCGATGGCACGGCCGAAGAAGCGCGCGTAATTGTCCCGGAAAGCGTCCTTGACGCCCACCTCATCGCCGGGCCTGAACGCCCTGTCGGGCAGCGGCACCGGGATTTCCCAACCCTGGCCGGCATAGCGCATGAAGGCGGTGATCTCGCGCGTGATGGCACTGTTTGTACCGGCCCGCACGAAGCTCTCGGCGGTGGCCTTCAGCCCGTCGAGCAGCGCATTCACCTCGCATGCGTCGAACCGCGACAGCCGCGTCAGCTTGGAAGCCAGCGCCTCATAGCCGAACGGTGCCTTGAGGAAGCCGATGGCCGAACCGACGCCGGCGCCTTGCGGAACAAGGCACTGTTCCACGCCAAGCTTTTCGCACAGCCGTGCCGCATGCAGGGGCGCAGCGCCGCCAAAGGCGATCATCACATTGTCGGAGATGTTCTTGCCGTTTTCCACCGCGTGGACGCGGGCGGCATTGGCCATGTTCTCGTCGACGACCTCGCAGATGCCGAAGGCGGCGGAAACGGAATTGAGCGAAAGCCGGGTGCCGACATCGCGGGTGATGGCCTCCTCCGACGCCCGCGTGTCGAGCCTGATGGCGCCGCCGGCGAAATTGTCGGGATCGAGCTTGCCCAGGACGAGATCGGCATCGGTGATGGCTGGGCGGCTGCCGCCGCGCCCGTAGCAGGCGGGACCGGGTTCGGACCCGGCACTTTCCGGGCCGGTCTGGATGCGCCCCATGGCGTCGACCCAGGCGATCGAGCCGCCACCGGCGCCGATTTCGATCATCTCGATCACCGGGATCGAGATCGGCATGCCGGAGCCCTTGCAGAAGCGATAGGTGCGGGCGACCTCGAAGGTCCGCGCCGTGCGTGGGGAATAATCCTCGATCAGGCAGATCTTCGCAGTCGTTCCGCCCATGTCGTAGGAGACGACGGAGTCCAGGTCGAAGCGCCGCGCCACGTCGGCTGCGAAGATGGCGCCGCCGGCCGGACCGGACTCGACCAGGCGCACCGGAAATTCGGATGCGGTTTCCACCGAGATCAGACCACCGCCCGAGTGGATCATGAACACCGGGCAGTTCGCTCCCATCTCCTTCAGCCGCACCTGTAGGCGCACCAGATAGTCGGCCATCTGCGGCCGCACATAGGCATTGGCGCAAACCGTGTTGAAGCGTTCGAACTCGCGCATCTGCGGCGAGACCTCGGCGCTGATGGAGATCGGTATGTCCAGCTTTCCGGCGAGGATTTCGCGCGCCCGCCGCTCGTGCACCGCGTCCATGTAGGAATGAATGAAGCCGATGGCGACGGCGCCGAAGCCGCCGGCGGCGATGCTGTCGGCGATCTCGTCGAGTGCAACTTCGTCCAGCGGCTGCAATTCCCGCCCATCCGCGCCGATGCGCCCTTTGACCGTATAGCGATGCTCGCGCGGGATCAGTGGCGGTGGCAGCTTCAGGTTCAGATCATACTGTTCGAACCGGTTTTCCGTGCGCATCTCGATGACGTCGCGAAACCCTTCGGTCGTGACCAGCGCCGTCTTGGCGCCGCGCCGTTCGATGAGCGCGTTGGTCGCCAGCGTGGTGCCGTGGATGACGATGTCGAGGTCCGCCAGCGTGATGCCGGCGTCGCGCACGACGATCTCGATCCCGTCGAGGATGGCCTGCTCTGGCGCGGCATAGTTGGTCAGGATCTTGGTCGAGAAGATCGTGCCGCGCACATCGACCACGATATCGGTGAACGTGCCGCCGATATCCGCGCCGAGACGGATGTCATTTGCCGTGCTGATCATGCGTTGGCCTTCTGCGAAGCGAGCGCTGCGTCGCGCATCTGGGAAAGGGTCTGACGCGGCGTGATCGCCTCGGGCGAGATATCCAGCTCCAGGACCGCGCCGGTCGTAGACGCCAGCGCCCTGCCGAAAGCGCCGGCGAAATCCCCGGTCGCGCCGACCCGCTCGGCATGGAAGCCATAGGCCCGGGCGATGCCGACGAAATCCGGGTTCTCGATGTTCGTTCCCGACACGCGCGCCGGATAATGCCGCTCCTGATGGGCGCGGATGGTGCCGTAGATGCCGTTGTTCAGGATCAGCACGATGGGCTGCGCCCCGGCCTGCATCGCCGTCCCCAGCTCCTGGCAGTTCATCTGGAAATCGCCATCGCCGGCAAAGCAGACCACCGTGCGTCCGGGAAAAGCCACCTTGGCCGCGATGGCCGCCGGCAGGCCGTAGCCCATGGCGCCGGATTGCGGGGCGAGCAGCCGTGCCT
>NZ_RZQG01000472.1:0-4648 GCF_003998635.1 Mesorhizobium sp. M7D.F.Ca.US.004.03.1.1 | reverse complement strand
ATCCTGTTTCCAACTCGCCTTGCGTCGCTTGCGCCGCGCACAAACGATCCATGTCCCCCCAGATAGCGACGAACAGGCATTTTTGCTACTGTTTCCAGCATTCTGCCCGCAAGGCGGCCGAGAACATCGATCGGAGCGGGGCAACAGGCAGGTTGCCCGCCGTTTTTGTTTTGCCGGCTTATCGAGCGGGCTTATTTCCTTGGCGGGCCTTTGCGCTCGGCCGAAGCCGCCCACAGATTGATGTCGGATTCGCGCGCATAGGTATCGATCTCGGCGAGTTCGGCATCGCTGAAGTCGAGCACCTTAAGCGCGCCAACGCAGTCCTCGACCTGCTCCGGCCGGCTGGCGCCGATCAGCGCCGAGGTCACCCTGCCCTTGCGCAGCACCCAGGCCAGCGCCATCTGCGCCAGCGTCTGCCCGCGCTTGCCGGCGATGGCGTCAAGCGCCTTGATGTTGGCGATGGTCTTGTCGTTGATGAACGCTGTCTTCAGCGACTTGCCCTGGGAAGCACGGCTGCCGTCGGGAATGCCGCCGAGATACTTGTCGGTCAACATGCCTTGCGCCAGCGGCGAGAACACGATCGAGCCGACGCCGAGCCCTTCGAGCGTGTCGAGTAGGCCGTCTTCCTCCACCCAGCGATTCAGCATCGAATAGCTCGGCTGGTGGATGACGCAAGGCGTGCCAAGCTGCTTCAAGATATCGGCGGCCTCGCGCGTGCGCTGCGAATTGTAGGACGAGATGCCGGCATAGAGCGCCTTGCCCGAGCGCACGGCATGGTCGAGCGCGCCCATGGTCTCTTCCAGCGGCGTGTCGGGGTCGAAACGGTGCGAATAGAAGATGTCGACATAGTCGAGACCCATCCGCTTCAGGCTCTGATCGAGGCTGGCAAGCATGTATTTGCGCCCGCCCCATTCGCCGTAGGGCCCGGCCCACATCTCGTAGCCGGCCTTGGTCGAGATGATCAGCTCGTCGCGGTAGGCGGCGAAGTCGGTGCGCAGGATCTCGCCAAAAGCGGTCTCGGCCGAGCCGGGCGGCGGACCGTAATTGTTGGCGAGGTCGAAATGCGTGATGCCGAGATCGAAGGCCTTGCGCGCGATCGCCTGCTTGGTCTTGTGCGGCGTGTCATTGCCGAAATTGTGCCATAGCCCCAGCGAGATCGCCGGCAGCTTCAGGCCGGAGCGGCCACAGCGGTTGTAGATCATTTTCTCGTAGCGGTTTTCGGCGGGACTATAGGGCATCGGAAAATCCTCAAATGGAAGCGAGCCAGGCTACTGCCATCGCGGCGAGTCGGCTCTGCCCCTCACCCTTACCCTCTCCCCGTCGGAACGGGGAGAGGGTTGAGGTGTGCCGCCTACTTCTTCTTTGCCAAAAGCTCTTTGGCTTCCTTGACGCCCAGTGCGGCCGGCCGTTCGCAGGTGGTCTGCATGGCGACGAACTTGCCGGTTTCGCCGGAGCGCAGCAGGCCGGTCATCACATCGACGGCGTGAAGCGCCAGTTCCATCGAGCAGCGGTGCGGCCGGCCTTCCACGATCGCCACCGCCATGTCGGCGAGACCTGACGTGCGGTAGTTGGCCATCATGCCTTGCCCATGCATTTCATTGGGGATACCGAACGGGTGCTTCCATTTCGGCAGCTTCTTGACCGGCTTGCTGTCTTGCGTGAAGCGCACATCGCCGCCGAAGAAATTCGGATCCGGCACGAACACCGTGCCCGTCTCGCCATAGAGTTCCATCGGCGCGTGACCATGGGTCCAGACGTCCCAGCTGGTGTTGAGCGTGACTACGGCGCCATTCTCGAACTCCAGCAGGCCATGGATGGTTGTGGGTGTCGCGACCGGAATCTTTTCTCCGGCGCGCGGTTTTGATGAAATCGTCCGTTCCTTGGCCGGTGTCGTCGCGAAGGCCGCGACCTGCTTCACCGGCCCGATCAACTGGATCAGATTGGTGATATAGTACGGTCCGATGTCGAGCACCGGACCCGCGCCCGGCTGGAAGAAGAAGTCCGGGTTGGGGTGCCAGTGCTCCATGCCGTGGCTCATCACATGGCAGGTGCCGCTGGTGATCTTGCCGAGCTTGCCGGTGTCGATCAGGTCGCGGACCAGCTGATGCGCGCCGCCCAGGAAGGTGTCAGGCGCCGAGCCGATGCGCAGCCCTTTCGCCTCGGCGCGTTTCTTCAGGTCGAGCCCTTCCTTGACCGACAGCACGAACGGCTTTTCCGAATAGACGTGCTTGCCGGCGTCGAGCACCTGCTTCGATACTTCGTAGTGCACCGCCGGAATGGTAAGATTGACGATGATGTCGATATCGTCGGCCTTCAGAAGTCCCTCGACGGTCTCGGCGCGCAGCTTGAACTCCTTCGCCCGCGCCTTGGCCGCCTCCATGTTGATGTCGGCGCAGGCACGCATCTCGATGCCGCGAAACAGCGGCGCCAGCGAAAAATATGCTTTCGAGATGTTGCCGCAGCCGATGACGCCGATGCCAAGTTTCTTTGCCATGCTGATTGCTCCTAGTAGGTCTTGACGGCTGCGATCGAGCGGCGGGCGAAGCGCTCGATGTCGTTGGGATTGTCCTGTTCCATGACGTAGTACTGGGCAGCACTCTTGTCGCGCAGCACCTTGATCAGGCCGGCCCAGTCGATGGTGCCATGGCCGACATCCGACCAGCCATCCTCGTCCAGCCCCTCACCGGGCTTGGCCATGTCCTTGACGTGAACCGCGCTGATCCGCTTGCCGTGCTTCTCAATCCACGGCAGCGGATCGACGCCGCCGCGTATCACCCAGGCGACATCCATCTCCCAGCCGATCTCGGGCGCAGACGACAGGATATGATCCTGCGGCACCGAGCCATCGGCGAGTTTCTTGAACTCGAAATCATGGTTGTGCCAGGCAAAGCCGTAGCCGGCCTTTTTCGCGGCGTCGCCGACTTTGGCCAGGCGCCCGGCAAAGCCACGCCAGCCGGCCGCATCGGATGGCCGCTGGTCGGGCATCAGGAAAGGACAGATGAGCAGCGTGATGCCAAGTGCGTCGGCAATTTTGCGCACGCCGTCGAAATCGTTCTCGAGCGCGTCGATCGAGAAATGCCCCGTCGGCATGGCGAGCCCGTTCTTGTCGAGTTCGGTGCGAAAGGCCTTGGGATCGTCATAGACGCCGCCGAAGCCCTCGACTTGCGTATAGCCGAGCTTGCCGAGCGTGGCGAGCACCCCTTCCCAGGGCAGGAAATTGCGGGCGCTGTAAAGTTGGAATGACCAGTTCATCGTCTCTGTCCGTTTCTTTTGGGCTTGGGAGTTATAAGCGGTTGCCGGTGGCGGCATCGAACAGCGAAGCGCGTGCCGGATCGAAGCCGATCCGGATCGGATCGCCGTTGCGAAGCGTCCTTTCCGCCTCGACGCGGAAGGAAAGATTGTGGCCGCCGAGTTTCGTCCACACCAGCGTGTCCGAGCCCATCGGCTCGACAATCTCGACAGCCCCGTCAGCGACAAAGGGCATCGACCTCGCCGCTTCGCCGAAGGCAATATGTTCTGGCCGGATGCCCAGTACGCAAGCGCCGGTGGGGCTATCGCTGCCCTCGAAACCATAACGGTCAAGCGGCACCGCAACACCATCGGTCTTGAACACCGGGCCAGCGCCGGCCTGCAGCTCGCCATCGATGAAATTCATCGCGGGTGAGCCAAGGAAGCCGGCGACGAAGCGGTTGACCGGCCTGTTATAGATGGTCTGCGGCGCATCGAGCTGCTGGATGACGCCGCCCTTCATCACCGCGATGCGATCGGCCAGCGTCATCGCCTCGATCTGATCGTGCGTGACGTAGATCATGGTGTTCTGCAGCTTGCGATGCAGCAGCTTGATCTCGACGCGCAGTTCGGCGCGCAGCTTGGCATCGAGATTGGACAGCGGCTCGTCGAACAGGAACACGTCGACATCGCGCACCAGCGCCCGTCCGATCGCCACGCGCTGGCGCTGTCCGCCGGAAAGTGCTGCCGGTTTGCGCTGCAGCAATGGCTCGATCTGCAGGATTTCGGCCGCCCGCGCGATCCGCTTGGCGATCTCTTCTTTTGGCGTGCCGGCGACACGCAGGCCAAAGGACAGGTTCTTCTCCACCGTCATTTGCGGGTAGAGCGCATAGGACTGGAACACCATGCCGATGCCGCGGTCCTTGGGCTCTTCCCAGGTGACGTTCTTGCCCTTGATGAAGATGCGGCCTTCGGAGACGTCGAGCAGGCCGGCGATGCAGTTGAGCAAGGTCGACTTGCCGCAGCCGGACGGCCCGAGCAGCACGATGAACTCGCCATTGGCGACATCGAGGTTGAGTGTCTCCAGGACGGTCACCGCGCCGAAATTGAGCGACAGATCCTGGATCGAAACACTGGTGCCGTTGGCTGCCGTCATCGCCATCACCCTTTCACCGCGCCGGCGGCTATGCCGCGCACGAAAAGCTTGCCGGAAATGAAGTAGACGATGAGCGGCACAAGCCCGGTCAGGATGGTGGCGGCCATATTGACGTTGTACTCCTTCACGCCTTGCACCGAATTGACGATGTTGTTGAGCTGCACCGTCATCGGATAGGTGTCGGGGCGGGTGTAGACGACGCCGAACAGGAAGTCGTTCCAGATGCCGGTCACCTGCAGGATGATGGCGACGACGAAGATCGGC
>NZ_RZQG01000471.1:0-4653 GCF_003998635.1 Mesorhizobium sp. M7D.F.Ca.US.004.03.1.1 | reverse complement strand
CCGCAAAGGTCGAAACGTGGCGCGCGGGCACGCAGATGCTGGGTTCGGAAATCTCGACGCAGGTGACCGGCCGGGTCGTCTCGATCGACCAGATGGAGAGCGGCCGCATCCGGCTGACCATCGACGTGACTTCGACCGCAAGGCCGAAATTGCGCTATATGCCGGAGCGGGTGCGGCTTTCGGCACGCAAGATCCCGGCAGACATGACAGCCGGATCCCTGATCATTGGATATGCCAAGTTGTTGCCGCCGACCGGTCCGGTGCGGCCGGAAAGCTACGACTTCTCCTTTGACAGTTATTTCGCCGGCATCGGCGGCAGCGGGTTCTTTCTCGGCAATCCAAAGCTTGTCGTCACCGATGACGGCGACATGCCGCTATCGGCCCGCCTTTCCTCAAGCGTAGAAAATGCCCGAGAAGCGATTGCCGACCACATCAGGGCCAGCATTGGTGGCGCCGAAGGTGAGATCGCCGCGGCGCTGATCGTCGGCGTGCGCGCCGGCATTCCCGATGAAATCAATGAAGCGATGCGGCGTACAGGCATCTACCACATCATCTCCATTTCAGGACTGCACATGGCGCTGGTCGCCGGCACCATCATGGGTCTGCTGCGCGGCGCCTTCGCCTTGTTTCCCGACTTTTCCGCGCGTCGTCCGGTCAAGAAATATGCCGCCGCCGCGGCACTGTTCTCGATCGCTGCCTATCTCATCATCTCTGGCGTCGTCGTTGCCGCCGAGCGCAGCTTCATCATGCTGGCGGTGATGCTGATTGCCGTTCTGTTCGATCGGGCCGCACTCACCATGCGCAATCTGGCGATCTCGGCGATCGCCGTCATCGTGGTGTCGCCGCACGAGGTGGTCGGCCCGAGCTTCCAGATGTCCTTCGCGGCAACCGCAGCACTTGTCGGCGCCTATGCCGGCTGGTCGGATCATCGCGCGGGGAAAACCAGACCGCCGCCGCCGAAGCGATCCTTGCCCGGCTTCCTGACGCGAAAATTCCTGCTGGCGGCGGGCGGCTTGGCCATGACATCCATCATCGCCGGCGGCGCCACGGCGCTGTTTGCTATCTGGCATTTTCAGCGTGTGTCGCCGCTAAGCCTGTTCGCCAATCTGGCCATCATGCCAATCGTGTCACTGGTTGTCATGCCTTTCGCCGTCCTCAGTGCGCTGGCGATGCCCTTCGGCGCCGATGGTCCATTCCTTTATGTGATGGGCAAGGGCCTGACCGCGATGATCGCCATGTCCGGATGGATTTCCGAGCGTTCGCCCGTCGATGGAGTCGGATTGATTTCGCAGCAGTCTGTCCTGCTGGTGGCGATTGCCCTGGTCATCGCGACGATGGCGACGACATGGCTACGGCTCGCCGCTCTTCCCTTCGCGCTTGCCGGCCTGCTGACCGTTTCGGATACGCGCACACCCGACGTGCTGATCTCCGAGGACGCTCGACTGGTTGCGTTGCCGATCGGCGGCGGCGAGTTCGCCGTCAGCCGCGCACGGCCGAACGAATTCACCGTCGACAACTGGAAGCGCGCACTGACATCCGAAACCATCGTCGTGCCGGAAGTCTTCACCCAAGGAGACGCACAATTCGAGATCGCGGATGCCCCGGAACTGCCGCCGGGATCGCCGTTCTATTGCACGTCAGGCGTTTGTCTCGCCAGGCGCACGTCCGGCGCGATCATTGCTTATGTCGAGGATCGCAAGGACACGTGGAAAGCCTGCGGCTTCGCCGGGCTGATCGTAATCAATGACGCGACGGCCTATGACGCTTGTCACGATCCGCTGGTTCTCGTCATCACCAAGCGACAACTGGCTCGCAAAGGCAGTGCTGCCGTCTTCTTCGATCGCCAGTCGGCGACCGCGCCGGCAACCGTCAGCTTCGCGGTGGACAGGCCCTACCGGCCTTGGCATGAACAACGCAAATTCTCACGCGAGGCGAGGGGACTGCCGCCCTTCAAGAGACCCGAGAAGCCAGTGGTTAAACCGCAGCTGCCTCAGTAGCGGCGGATCAGGCCGACGAGCTTGCCTTGCACCTTGACCCTGTCCGGCCCGAAAATACGGGTTTCATAGGCCGGATTGGCGGCTTCGAGAGCAATCGAGGCGCCCTTGCGGCGGAACCGCTTCAGCGTCGCTTCCTCTTCATCGACCAGCGCCACGATGATTTCGCCGGGGCTCGCCGTGTCGGCATTGCGGATGATGACGGTGTCGCCGTCGAAAATGCCGGCCTCGATCATCGAGTCGCCCTTGACCTCCAGCGCATAGTGCTCGCCGCCCATGATCATGTCCGGCGGCACCGAGATCGAATGCGTCTGATGCTGAATGGCGTCGATCGGCACACCGGCAGCGATGCGGCCCATCACCGGGATCGACACCGCGGAGACCACGTCGTCGTCATTGCCGGCCGAAGACATCCGCGAAAGCGCCGGCTTGATCTGCCGGCCAAGGCCGCCTTGACCAAGACTGCCCTGGATGACGCTTGGCGAGAATTTTTTTGCCGCGTTGAGGCCGGGCGCGATCGAATCCGGCAGCCGCAGCACTTCCAGCGCGCGTGCCCGGTTGGGCAGCCGGCGAATGAAGCCGCGCTCCTCCAGTGCCGTAATCAGCCGGTGAATCCCGGATTTGGAGGCAAGATCGAGCGCCTCCTTCATCTCATCGAAGGATGGCGGAATGCCGCTTTCCTTCAGGCGTTCATGGATGAACATCAGCAGTTCGTGTTGCTTGCGCGTCAGCATGGCGGCCCCCAAGGTACCTGAAACCAGAATCAGAAAAACAAACCCAGAACAAACACTATCTGTTCCAGTTGTGTTCTGCAACCGTTTAAAGTTTAATGAATTTGTTAAGGTGGCGGAAATTATTCCGCGGTTGCAAGCGGATCTCGTCGACGCCTGCATGCCGTCGCAGTGCGCTTTCCGACATTGAAATTGTTATGGTTAATAGCCTGTGGCCCATCCCGAGATCAGGCCTGGCATGGCTGCCGACAGGCCCCTCGACGGTGGGCTTTCCAGCTTTCGTTTGCCGTGAACGAAACGAAGCCAAAAACGCCAACCTTGGTTAATTATTGTAGCCTGCGCTGGCCACCAGCAACGAACGCATGTGCGAGCTGGAAATTCGTCTCTTCGTCATCCGACCAAGGGGAGAGCCGATGACAACAGATCGTCGAGACGGCTGCGTTAGGTAACGGCCTCCTTGACGGCGAAACGCTGGTCCTTCCATGCACCCGTGCGCAGAATGTCTTCCAGCACCTCGACCGCCAGCCACACATCCTTGTAGCCGACATAGAGCGGCGTGAAGCCGAAACGGATGGTCGATGGCGCGCGGAAATCACCGATCACGCCACGCTCGATCAGCGCCCGCATGATTTGATAGCCATGATCGTGAAGGAACGACACCTGGCTGCCGCGGCTGGTCGTGTCGCGGGTGGTCTCCAGCGTGAGACCATAGGCGCCGCACTTTGCTTCGACGAGCTGGATGAACAGTTCGGTCAGCGCGACGCTTTTCTTTCGCAATGCCGCCATGTCGACGTCGTTCCAGATGGCAAGCGCACCCTTGAGCGCCCGCATCGACAGGACCGGCTGCGTGCCGCACAGAAAGCGGCGGATACCGGTGCCGGCCACGTAACCCTGTTCGAAGGCAAAGGGCCGCGCATGCCCCCACCAGCCGCTGAGTGGCTGGCTGATCTCGCCGTGGTGGCGCCGGGCGGCATAGATGAAGGCCGGCGCGCCCGGACCGCCGTTGAGGTACTTGTAGGTGCAGCCGATGGCGAAGTCGGCATTTGCGTGATCGAGCTCGACCGGCAGAGCACCCGCGGTGTGGCACAGATCCCAGACGATCAGCGCTCCGGCCGCATGAGCCTTGCGCGTCAGCGCCGCCATGTCCCGCAGTTCACCCGATTTGTAATTGACGTGGTTGACCAGCACCACCGCGACGTTTTCGTCGATCAGCTCTTCGATGGTTGGCGCGTCGACGCCCGCGAGGCGCAGCAGGACGCCATCCCGAGTCGAGGCCACCCCTTCGGCGATGTACAGGTCGGTGGGAAAACTGTCACCCTCGGCGACGATGGCCAACCGGCCGGGCCGCATCTCCAGCGCCGCATGCAGCACCTTGTAGATGTTGGTCGACGTCGTGTCGCAGACGACGGTCTGGCCGGCCGCGGCTCCGATCAGGCGCCCGAGCTGGTCACCGAGTTCGATCGGCATCTCGAACCATCCGGCCGTATTCCAGGCCCGGATGAGATCCTGGGCCCATTCCTTGGTCGCTGCCTGTTGCAGCTCGCCGAAAACGGCATGCGACGCTGCCCCAAGTGAATTGCCGTCGAGATAGATCACGCCTTCCGGCAGGATGAAACGATCGCGCATGGCACGCAGCGGATCCGTGGCATCCATCGCTTCGATTGCAGCGAGATCAGGAATTCCACTCATGGTCGGTCAGTCCTCGGTTGTTCGCGAAGGGTTTTCCGCCACAGAGCGTCCCCTCAGTGAGCTTGTTTTCATTTCGATGATGTCAGAGCCGGGTGCGGACCGTCCACAGCTCCGGGAACAGCACGACCTCGAGCATCTTCTTGAGATACGAAGCACCCGACGTGCCGCCGGTGCCGCGTTTCAGACCGATGATGCGCTCGACCGTGGTGACGTGGTTGAAGCGCCAGCGGCGGAAATAG
>NZ_RZQG01000470.1:0-4653 GCF_003998635.1 Mesorhizobium sp. M7D.F.Ca.US.004.03.1.1 | reverse complement strand
CTTGGGAAGCGTCAGTTCGACCATTACCTGCGGTCCTTTCGGATGACGAGCTTCAGCCCGGACCAGATTTCATTGACGGCGGCGACCTTGACGTCAACAAGGTCGCGCTTCAGCGCCTCGGCGCGGACAACGCCCTCGGTGACGTCGGTGGCCACCTTCGATGCCTTCTTTGGCCAGGACACCCAGACCATGCCGTCGCGCTTGATCGCCGCCTCGACATCGCCGAGGCGATCCTCGATCTCGACACGCTGCCGGGTGAAGGCATGGACGGCGTCATACTTCAGGGTCGTTCCCGAAATCCGCGACCAGTCTGCCAGCCGGTCGACTTGAGCGAAGTCCATGGATTCGGCGAGATCGCTGAGGTCGTCGGGGAGCGCGATGAAAGCGGCGGTCATGCCGTGCTTCAGGCCGAGCTTGGCCGGAAGGGGCGTGCCGGAATATCCCGAGGCCGCCAGCGCCATCGTCAATACACCCTGGCCTTCGGCGCGATCTTGGCGAGGCTGATGCCGCCGTCCTTTTCCGCCAGCTGCGGCTCGGTGTGCACCGGCCGATAGGAGAGCGTCACCTTGCCGTCATCGCTGAGCCGCGCCAGCGTGTGCTTGCGCCAGTTGGCGTCGTCGCGGGCGGAAAAATCTTCCCGCGCGTGCGCGCCACGGCTCTCCTTGCGCGCCGCGGCGCCGTAGACCGTGGTGATGGCGTTGGCCATCAGGTTTTCCAGCTCCAGCGTCTCGACCAGGTCGGAGTTCCAGATCATCGAGCGGTCGTACACTTTGATGTCCTTGAGCTCGCTCCAGATCTGCGAAATGCGCTTGCAGCCACTGTCCAGCGATTCCTGCGTGCGGAACACCGCCGCATCTTCCTGCATAGCCTTCTGCATCTTCTCGCGCAGCACCGCCGTCGGCGTCGAGCCATTGGCGTGGCGAAGCCGGTCGAAGCGGTCCATGATCTTTTCGACCGAGGCCTCGTTGGGCGAAGGGATCGCCGAATTGCGGTCGATCACCTGGCCGGCCCGGATCGCCGCCGCGCGGCCGAACACCACCAGGTCGATCAGCGAGTTCGAGCCGAGCCGGTTGGCGCCATGCACCGAGGCGCAGCCGGCTTCGCCGACCGCCATTAGGCCGGGCGACACCTTGTCCGGGCTCCTGGCCGTCGGGTTGAGCACTTCGCCCCAGTAATTGGTTGGCACGCCGCCCATATTGTAGTGCACCGTCGGCAGCACCGGGATCGGCTCCTTGGTCAGGTCGACGCCGGCAAAGATCTTTGCCGATTCCGAAATGCCCGGCAGCCGCTCATGCAGGACGGCCGGATCAAGGTGGTCGAGATGCAGGAAGATGTGGTCCTTCTTCGGGCCGACGCCGCGGCCCTCGCGGATTTCCAGCGTCATGCAGCGCGAAACGACGTCGCGCGAGGCAAGGTCCTTGGCCGACGGCGCGTAGCGCTCCATGAAGCGCTCGCCCTCGGAATTGACGAGATAGCCGCCCTCGCCGCGCGCGCCTTCGGTGATCAGGCAGCCGGCGCCATAGATGCCGGTCGGGTGGAACTGCACGAACTCCATGTCCTGCAGCGGAAAGCCGGCACGCGCCGCCATGCCGCCACCGTCACCGGTACAGGTATGCGCCGAGGTGGCCGAGAAATAGGTGCGGCCATAGCCGCCGGTCGCCAGCACCACCATCTTGGCCGAGAAGCGGTGGATGGTGCCGTCGTCGAGATTCCAGGCGACGACGCCGGTGCAGGTGCCGTCCGGCTCCATGATCAGGTCAAGCGCGAAATACTCGATGAAGAACTGCGCATTGTGCTTCAGCGACTGGCCGTAGAGCGTGTGCAGCATGGCATGGCCGGTGCGGTCGGCGGCGGCGCATGTGCGCTGCACCGGCGGGCCTTCACCGAAATTCATCATCATGCCGCCGAACGGCCGTTGATAGATCTTGCCCTCTTCGGTGCGCGAGAACGGCACGCCGTAATGTTCGAGTTCATAAACCGCGGCGGGCGCCTGCTGGACCATGTATTCCTGCGCGTCGATGTCGCCCAGCCAGTCCGAACCCTTGACGGTATCGAAGAGATGCCATTGCCAATTGTCGGGACCCATATTGGCAAGCGAAGCGGCAATGCCGCCTTGCGCCGCCACAGTGTGCGAGCGCGTCGGGAACACCTTGGTGATGCAGGCGGTGCGCAGGCCCTGTTCGGCCATGCCGAGCGTGGCGCGCAGGCCGGCGCCGCCGGCGCCGACGACCACCACGTCGAACTTGTGGTCGACAAAGGTGTAGCCTGCCATGTTGGCTTGTTTCGCGTCCTTGGCCAACTCAGCCTCCGAATGTCAGCTTGAGCAGGGCGAAGATCGAGGCGACGCCGACCGCTATTGTGAAAAATGTGTTGAGCGCGATCAGCGCCAGCTTCATGCCTTCGCCATGCACGTAATCCTCGATGATCACCTGCATGCCGAGCCGCATATGGGTGAGCCCGGAGACGAGCACCAGGGCCATCACCAGCGCCACGAACGGATTGGCAAGGGCTGCCCGCACATGCTCATGGTCAGCGCCGTTGAGCGCGATCAGGAAACCGACGAAGAACAGCGTCAGCGGGATGTTGGCGATCGCGGTCAGGCGCTGGCGCCAGAAATGTCCGGTGCCCTCGCGGGCGGAACCCAGGCCGCGAACCTTCGCCAGCGGCGTGCGCATGTCGGAGTTGTTGCCGCTCATGATCAGGCCCCTCGCGCCATGTAGCCGGCGATCCAGATCAGCAGCGTGAGCAGGATCGAGCCGACCAGCGTCGCCCAGGCGATCTTCGAGGCCGTGTGCTTTTCGAGACCGGCGCCGGTGTCCCAGACCAGATGGCGCACACCACCCAGCATGTGATGCATCAGCGCCCAAGTGTAACCGAACAGGATCAACCTGCCGAGCCAGGTGCCGAAGGCCCAGTTGACCCAATCAAAGGTCGCCTGCGAGCTTGCCGCCGCCATCAGCCACAGGGCGACCAGCAGCGTGCCGAAATACAGCGCGCCGCCGGTGATGCGATGGATGATCGACATCGTCATGGTGATCGGCGGCCGGTAGATCGTCAGATGCGGCGAGAGTGGCCGTTCACGTCTGGCAAATTCGCGGGTGGCTGGTGATTTGCTCATGGCTCCCCCAGTTCGACGTCCGGAGCCGCGATGGAAAGCGGCATTTGCCGCCTTATGTATGACTTCGGACAGCCGGTTTCTAATGCTCTTTTTGCACCGCGTCAAAGCCAGAAAATCGTTTTGGAAACGTCATTTAGTCTGACAAAAAGGCAGGCTCGGGCTTCAATCGATTAGGGGCTGATGGCCCGCAGCCGGCTCTGTATCGCTGCAGTGCAGCATACGCTGCTCATTAGCCGTGCGGCCTGTCGCTTGCAGGTCTGCGGCGTCGAGCCCCTCTTCATCACCAGCGCCTCACGCCCGTCGATCACGATTGCGTTATGTGTGGCGGCCTCCTGGTAGCGGCTGGACTGGTTGGCGGGCGACGCCGCAAACTCTTCAGTCGCGCCATCCGGCTCGATCACACGCAACGATGAGCCGAGATTCTGAATGGTGATCGCGCTGCCATTGCCGCATCCATAGGTTGCCGTACCCACAGTGGATCGCGGCGCGGTGAGGTCGGTGGTGATCTTGGTTGAAGCTGCCGGGGGCGCCGCGGCTGCGATGGGTTGCTGAGCCGGCGCAGGCGAGACGACGGTATTGGCCGCTTTCGGTGCGCTGCCCTGTGGCACACAGGCAGCAACGATAACGAGCAACGGGAAAACAGACACCCAAATCGGCCGGCGTAGCGCCATATGCTGTCCTCCCGCGCGGCAAACCAGCCGCGATGCTCTGCCAAGATCAAGGTCATCCCGACGCCGGGACGGACACCGGCGCGATGGTGCGGTCAAGCATGGCCGAATGATGGCCACAGGGTTTTCCATCCAGTCGGATATTAACGGATATTAACCATGTTTACCGAGACATCGCCGCGAAACGCGTCAGCCTCTTAACAAAGGTTAAGAAAGGGTTAATTTCTGATTCGAGGAAGCTTTCCTCAAGACACGGAGGACGCCATGCGTTCGAATTCGGGCAGATCGCGCCTTGCGGCGCTCATAATGGCGGCCTCGGTCGTCGGCCTTGCAGCGCCAGCGCTCGCCGGCGCGCGGCATCAGGATCGCGTCTACGCCGATTCCTTCGGCAATCTCGTCATCGACAGCGCCGCCGGCTACAAGCGCATCCTCGTCGGCGAAGGCAGGCTGGCCAAGCAATTGTCCGACTACACCAGCGCCGGCCAGCCCAAGGTGATCTACGAGAACGAAGCCGACGAAATATCAGGCTACAGCGATTGCTACCGGCCGCCGGTGCTGGTGAAGGGCCGCTCCTATATGTACGGCCTCTCCGACGGCGAGATGCCCGAACTCAGCCCCTGCCGCTAGCTCCCATTCCGGCTGACGACCAGTTGCCGGCCGGCCCGGCGGAGACGCGCACGCAATCGCGCCCGGCATTCTTGGCCTGATAGAGCGCCTGGTCGGCGCGCCGCATCAGATCGGCAAAGTCTTCGCTCGGATGAAGTTCGGCGACACCGAAGCTCGCGGTGCAGCGGTTGTCCGCCGGCAACCCGTCGATGGGCAGCGCGCCGAAAGCGCTGCGCGTGCCCTCGGCGAACAGCCGCGCGG
>NZ_RZQG01000046.1:0-15999 GCF_003998635.1 Mesorhizobium sp. M7D.F.Ca.US.004.03.1.1 | reverse complement strand
ACGCGGCCTCGGTCGCCGGCCTGCTGGTCACCACCGAAGCCATGATCGCGGAGGCTCCGAAGAAGGAGTCGGCTGGCGGCGGCATGCCTGGCGGCATGGGCGGCGGCGGCATGGGCGGCATGGGCGGCATGGATTTCTAATCCAGCTCTGGCAGCTTTCGCAACGAGAGGGCGGCATCAATGCCGCCCTCTTTTTTTGCGAACCTCGGTCCGATGAACGATCGACGCCAACGCCGGCCATCGGCGTTAGGGCAACCTCAAAAGAACTGTCGAGTTGGTTGCGCGCGGCTTTGCGTCATCAGAGGCGCAAGGCGGTCGCGTGTGAGGATTGCGCGCTCCCATAGGCGGTTTCGGCATGTGCCTCGCCTTCGACATCGACATTGCGGCCAAGCAGGAAATCGGCGGCTTTCGAGGCATGGCTTGCGGCGCGGAAGATGGCGCGGTTGTCCTCGCGCAAAACCGTCAGCCATGAGCCGATGTAGTCGGCATGGCGCACGGTCGGCTCGATGCCGAGACTGCTGCAGATGAAGGCTGATGCGATTTCGGCGACCAGTTCCTCGCGCGCATAGGTGTTGGACCCGAAGGAGCCGGACAGGTCGCGCGCGAGTCGCCTCGGGTGGCCGGTCCAGTGGCCAAGCTCGTGAAAGCAGGTCCGGTAATAGTCGATCTGGTGGAAGAAAGCCGGCTGCGGCGGCACCTGTATGGTGTCGCTGCCGGGCATGTAGAAGGCGCGCTCGCCGCCGACGCGAAAATCAGCGCCGGTTGCATGAATGAGCGCCTCGGCCTGCGGGACCATCTCGCGCTCAGGCAGAGGCTCGCCGGCGGCGTAAAGATGTTCGGGCAGATTATCGCACTGCGCGACATTGAAGACGGTGAAGCGCTTCAGGAAGGGCACCGCCTGCGGTTCGTCGCCATCGGTGTCGGCGCGTTGCTTTTCGTTCTTGGGAACAAAGCGGTCAGCGTGAACGATGGTGGTGCCGTGCTCGCCCTTCCTGACATTGCCGCCAAGCGAAAGCGCCTGCCGGAAGGTGAGCCAGTTCTGGCTGGGGAAACCGCGCTCGATGACCGCGCCCCACAGGATCAGGATATTGATGCCGGAATATCGGCGCTGGGTGGCCGCATTCCGCGGCAGGCCGAGGCCTGTCCTTGCCCTGCCCCACGGCTTGACCCATGGCACGGTGCCGCGCTCCAGTTCGGCAATGATGCGGTCGGTGATTTCCTGATAAAGGCTGGCGCCGGTGCGCCCGCCGCTGTCTGCGCCAGCCTGTCGGCTGCCGCAACGTTTGTTGTTTGCACGCATCGTGATGTCCTCCGCTCTACAATCGCGCGCCCTCCCCGGAAGCGGGGTGGGCGGCAAAAGCGACCGGAAAGGCCCGCCGTCGGAGGCGGACTGCATCAGCAGGACCGGAACGGAGTGGAGGACCCGAAAGCGACAAGCGAAGGGTTGCGGGACGCCGCGGCGGGCCTAGAAGGGAGTGCTGCCCACCCTGCGCCAGGGGGAAGGCCACAATAGAAAGACGCCGGCCGACAGGCCGGCGACCGTCAGCAGCCGAAGGCTGCCCCGCGCCAGGGGGCGATGCCGCAGGGCCAAGACCGCCTGAGCTTGCCGAAGAAAAGCGGGCTCGGTTCACGAGCACCCGGCCAGCGACTTCAGGCGCGGGCGCTCAGGATTGTTGTTGGCGCCCACGGCAGCTGGATGACCGCAACAAGATTACGAGGAGCGACAGCAAAGCCAGCTGCCACAAACGGCACGCTCCGGCAACAACAGCGTGGCCGGTCTACAGATGCTGCCCCGCACGAGAGCCAGCACGCTTTGAGCGCGCATCGGCGATGCAAGCGTTGCAAGCTGGCCATGTCCACAAGGTCGGCGACCACTATATCGCCGACCACCAACGCGGGCGTACCGTCTAAGTGCAGACCTTTCGCGAGTGCGCGGACGCGCGCATTTCATCTGCGATGGCCGGATCTTGCATTCCCGCTTGAGCTGCTCAACGTCAAGGCCTACACGCGCTGCGATCTTGAGAGTGACCCTTCAACTGGGGGAAATCATAAGGGCGCGGTGGAATTCGTCGAACTTTCCCTGTTTTCTCGAGGCGAGTGCGGCGAAGGCTGGGAATTGGGAATCCGGTCCCAGGACCGGGAACTGTTTGATCACAAGCTTCAGATTGGGCTCATGCTTGAAGGCTTTTTGGTAGTTGATATCAGCCAGTCTGCAATGCGGACAGTTGTGGTAGTCATTGAATATGACCAGAACGGCATCGCCTTGCGGGTTGCCGGCGATTGGCGAAGGAGATCGTTGTCGAATGCGCCGCTCCACTTTTGCCTGTCGGTCGACCACGCCTGCCGGTGCAGGTTCGCGCTATATTGGCTCGCCAGCAAGGCGAGGAGTAAAAGAAGAGCTGCGACAGTGATGGCAGTCGGCTTAGACATGAGTCTCCAATCCATGGACGGCGTGGCAGCAACGGCCGCCTTTTTGGTGTAAAATGGGTCAGTTTTGATCGTGCCCCGCAGTTGCTACAGGCGCACAGGTGCCGGTGCGATCTGGCGGTTTCTCAAATACGGCTTTGCGCCATCGGGTCCACCCCAATAGCTGAGCGTCGTTCGCACGGGGAATTGTGTTCACCACGCCGGGCGACTTGACCGTCCACCGCCAGAGCGCTGAACGGTCCGCTAGTGAGGCGCTCCCCGAATCGTCGTTTATCCCGCTCGCCCCGGACCGGGTGACAGCCAGCGTTGCCGCTACGCTGCGGAGAAAAACCGTCAGCGCGTGGCATTCGGACATAAGCTGATCGACGCCAAGAATAAGCCCCACGGAGGTGACCGGTGCGGCCGGAACAAGAAAGAGCGTTGCAGCCATTGTGACGAGGCCTGCACCGGTAATGCGGGTTGTTCCGTTCGAAGGGAACAATGCGACAAACAGCATGAGGATCCGGCAGCCGATCGGGAGATCAGTTTTCGTCGCTTGGGCGATGAAAAGGGCGGCGAGCATCATATTCGTGCCGTCCAGATTGAATGGAATGAGACCCACGACCGAATGCGTGGCGCCGGCCTTTTCCATCTTCTCCATGAGCGAGGCCAGCGCGGCCTCTGAGGAGGACATTGCGAGCAGCAGCTCGTCCTTGATGTATCGGACGAGAGAGAAGAGCGAGCGGCCGTTGTAGCGGCAGACCGCGCCGAACAGGATCGAGAGGAACAGGACCGAGAGGAACAAGACTTGCAGGATGTCGCCTTCCGCGAAGGCACTGGCAATCGTTGACGGGATGATGTTCATCAGGAAGCTGGTCACGGACTGCTCGTGAGCCGTGGCCACATAGCCCTTAACGGCTTCGACATCGAGCGAGGCCGGATCGATGTTGAGGCCGGCGCCAGGCTGAACGATATTCGCGACAATCAGCCCGACAAGGAGTGCTAGCGTCGAGAAGGTAAGGAAATAAACCATCGCCTTGGCGGCAACTCGGCCGACCTTCTGCAGATCGCTCATGCCGGCAATGCCGGTCGCCATTGTCAGGAAGATGACAGGTACGGTGATTATCTTGACGACATCGACGAAGGCATCGCAGAGCGGCTTCAGGCTGTGGCCGGTCTCCAAATGGAAATAGCCGATTGCGGCACCCAGGATTATGGCGGCAAGTACCTGCACGTAGGTCCGGGCAAAATGGCGCTTGCGGGGCGCTAAGATCGCGCGGGGAACTCTTGGAACCAACACCGTCTCTCTCCTTGACCGGATCGGGGTGGGGCTCCTCCCTCTCCCATGCAGTGCTCCGGTCGAACGCTGCGCCCACTTCGGCGCAAACGATGTGCCAAATAGCAAGAGGGGAAAACGCGCAGGACCTCACGCAATGCTTGCGATTCGCTCTCCCACACTCGTGCAGTGGTTGCCTGTCGCAACTATGGAAGGGTCGATTCTGGGAACTCCAAAGGCCGCTCTTTGCGTCGACGCAGCTTGGCTGCCTGGAAGGTTCCCTCTTTGCCTTGCGGTCTGCGAGCTGGGTCCAGATGGTCATCATTTGGCTGCGCGCTGCACGGGGCTCGAAAGATTCAATCGAGGACGGGTCCTCTTGGAAAACGGGGGCAGCGTTGGTCAAGCCCTTCCACCCTGCTGTCCCAATGGTGTTCAGAAGCTCAGTTCACGATCAAGCGATGGATCAGCGTCATCTGGCGTTTGCGCCATCGCGGCGGCGTTGCAACGGGTCTGCCAAAGATGAGCAGGCCGCGAGGCAGGGTCCGAGACCTAGACTCCAACCTCATAGCGCGCTCGGCTCGCGTTCGGAAGGTTCGAACCGCAGCACGATCAGGTGGCGACACCGTTGGTCGGAACCGGAACCCGACGAATGATCGTTCGTGACCGACATCTGTGAACAAGCAGTATGTGTCATTGCAATCACCACCCGTTGCGCGGAAATGCCCATATGGCCGTGAATGAACTGGATTTGGTGATTTTCCAGATGGCGGTGGAAAGCGTCCGCTTGCTCTCTTCAAGCTTTGATGAGAAGGCGGCTGAGATAGCCACGAGGAGCCGTGGTAGCCTTCTTTTTGACGTGCGGGTGGACGGTGACCTGGAGGTCCAGCGAGTCGCAGCCATTGGATATCCAGGCGACAAGATCGGTGTGGTGGCATTGGACCGAGAGGGCCTTGTTAGCTGTTGTTGCCTTGTCAATGGCACCTTCTCACCTTTCATTGCACCGTTGGAGAACTGGACCAGCATGCCCCTTTCGATGCAGGCCCAGATCGATGTCACAGGCTATGCGAGGCTCCTTCTGGCCGCCTTGCGAAATGCTGGACATATGCTGGACAGGTAGCATCGCGATGATGTCTGTGATGAGATGGTGCAAACGGCTGGATGAGGCGATCGCTTGCTGGCAGCTTTGGCAACAAAGCGATCGGTGAGTTCGCAATGCTGGAACACGTCCTTTAGACTCTGCAGTTAAGTTAGCGGACTACCATCTGACGAATGCCCTCTGACAGTCTGCATGGCGCGGCATGCCCTCTTAGGAATGCAGCCGTGGTTCTACACCATCGGCTGTTTTTGTGTCGAAGGCGACGGGCACGCCATGAACGAAGGAAGCGGCCGCCAACAGTTCCTCCAACTCGCGGTCGGTGGCCTTGCATGCCGGCATTAGTGTTCGGATGGCGCGGATCGCCTGCGCCATGGAGAGAAAGCGGACCCTTCCCCTGGAAAGGACATAGGCTTCTGCGGCTTTTTCGACGGTGACGGTGTGAAACGAATTGGTCATGACGAATTCCTCCCTGAACCCTGACCAACCCGACTTATGGCACGAATTCGACCGCCTTCAAGCCTATGTCCGATTGCGGACAATCGCTGCGATTCGTTCAAAACCGCTGATGCTTTTGGGCGACCTGGTGAGGGGCAAGGAGACGTCGGCTGAACCCGTTTCAACCGACATGCTTCAGGCAGCGGCCAGGCCGAAATAACGCTGCTCCTCCTTGTCATAAGCGCCATGTGTGAGCTTTATCAATCCGGCACGGTCGATGATCGTGATCTCGCCGCGCTTGGCGTGCACCAGTCCTCGATACTCAAGCATTTGCAGGGCCGTGGTGACCCCGGGCGGTGGGCGCGAGCATGGTCGCCAGAAATTCATGCGTCGGGAGGATCTTATCTCCTTCCGCACGGTCGTGGACCATCAGCTGCCAGCGGGCCAGCCGTTCTTCGACCTTGGAGTGGCCATTGACCAGTGCCGTCCGGCATGATTGGACGAGGAACGCGTGGGCATAGTCCAGCACTGAGGTGCGAAGCGACGGGCTAATCGCAGGGCGAAGGTTTTCAACCGGCAGGCGCCAGGTAGTGCTTTCCTTTCCGAGAATGACGGCAATTCCTTTCATCCCGTCATAGCCGACAATGCCGACTTCACCTTGCCGCCCGCCGGTCATGGTGGCGACCACCGACGCGATGCCCCTCTCGGGAAAATATACGTTCTTGATCGGCTGATGCGCGACCTCCAACTTGTCCTTGATGCCCGGTTCGACGTGATGCAGCGATGGTCGCAAAAGCGCGAAGTCCTGCGGGGTGAGGGCTTCAGCACCTGGTCGCGAAAGAGGGATCGGGCAAGGCTCTCTTCCAACGGGGCAAGAGCGCGTACGTCTTACTGTCGGCTGCACCGAAGTAAATGCCGGCCGATGCCAAAGCATAGGCTTCGAAACGCGCGATTGCAAAGCCCTGTCGGGGCAGTGCAGTCATGCTAGAAGTCGCGCCGCCTACGATAGGCAGCGGATGACATGATTCCCTTCTGCGGCGGCCACCAAGAACGGCTCGGGCACGCTTTAATCGTTCATACACAAGCTCGCAGGAATGTAAGCAGCGGAACAGTCGGGTGATTCGTACCGCCCTGCCCTTTCAGAGATCAAGTCATTGGACGTCAATTCGGCTGGAACGCCTCGTCGAACGGCCCAGGAAAATGCAGCCGGATGAGCAATGGTGGTTCACCTTATGTGCGGTCCCGGATATGCGGTCCGGCGGCTCATCTCCCAATGGCTTGTCGATGGGGAAGTGGAACTCGTCATGTCGCCGCGAACCGTCACCGCGCTAGCGGGGCTCTTTTGAAGACGCCGGTGTTTTTCTTTGTGGAACTGAATCTGTGAGGTGATTGATGCATGAATCAAACATTTGCGTATTTCCGCTGCATCGGCGACGTATATTGGTCGAAAGTATCGCCCAGGCCCTCGAGACCAAGAACGGCGAGGCGGCGAGCGCGTTCTGGCGCTGTGCCGCCAAGAAAATGCTCATTCAATTGTCCGATGTAGGAATTGCGCCAGAGCTCGCTGCGCAGGAGGTTGGAAGCCTTCTTCATGCGGTCTTGGACGACATGGCCAACCGAACGGTAATGCACAAAGCATAGGCTCGGGCGCTGTTGGACCGCGCGTCAGCTCGGGTCCTTATCGGGGGACTGCTCCGACTGGCCGACGGTCCGGCCAAACCGGCATACCGGCAAAGCTTTGAGGTTGCGATCGCTCACGGCGGCCGGTCCAATATTCTAAGACGACCTCAGAAGCCACGTTGGCTTCTTTGGACGAAGCGGAGGGGCGCCATTTTGGCGTGCTCACGCTGGACTGCGGGTTGCGCCTACGGAAATCCAAAGTCCGGCCGCGCGAGCCAATCGACCGGAACAGTCGAAAGCTCGTGGGGCGGGTCCGCTCACCCTCACGGCGGCGGTGGCGGCCGTGAGCAGACTTAACTCAAGTCACGGCTGAGCATCCGCAGGCGCTATGCCGATTGGATGAGAACTGGTTGCCACAACACCGGCCCGTTGAGGCGTCCCCTCCAGCGGATGCGCAAGAGACTGGCGTAGGAAATATCGAGGAAGCCGGCGACTGCCTCGGTGTTGCCGACCTGCTTGGGCTGTCCGATACGTGACAACGGCCAGGTCGCGAGACGAAGGATCCTTTCGATGCGCGTATCTGTCACCGTTACGATCCCGGAGAGATTGTTGGCCAAGCCGAATTCGATGATCCCCGCGAAGAGCTCGTAGGTTGCTTGGGCCAGGCCGCCAGCTGCCTTCGGCGCTGTCGCAGGGAGATCGAGCGCGAAACGACTACTCTCCCAGATATCGGCACTCGCAGGGACCACCATCTCATCCAGCAGCGTCGGAAACGTATCGCGCAACATTGTCGGTCCGGTGGTCGGCAAAAGGCGGACGCAGCCGCAAGTTCGCCAATCGGACCCCTTGAGAAGCAGGTAGACGGGGTTCAGGCTGTCAAACGAGTCCGTTTCCATTTCGCCTTCGGTCTGCACTTCCCAATCGAGCCGCTTCTTGAAAACCCGATACCTAAGTCCGTGCATTTCCTTGAGTTCGCTCGCAAACTCGGCGTAGCAGTCGGGTGTTATCAGCTGCATCATTGTCGTCTCCGTGCGGGATGTGTCCACGCAATCGAAGGGCAAAGCCGTCATGAATGCAGCCTGTAGACCTTTACAGCTAGACTTGGAGAGGATCAGGATCTCGCCCGAGCAGCCATCCGCACTACGGCCTGGTTGATGGTTCGCACGCCAAGCTTCGCCTTGGCGTTTTCCTGATGGAAGGTCACGGTGCGTTTCGAGACACCGAGAATCTGGCTGATATCCCAGGCCGACTTGCCGCACGCCGCCCATTTCAGGCACTCGAACTCCCGCCGGGTGAGCATTATGCCATCTACCACGCAATCTTCGGCGAGCCTGCGCCGGGCATGGATATGAACGTTGATCGCAACCAGTTGCATTGCTTTTTCGTAGCGCGTCAGCGACCTCAGAAATGGCGGATGCGCCTCGTTGGAGGCGAAGGTCAGTGCGGCGAACCGGCCGCGATGATCATGCATCGACATGGTCAGTCCGCCGCGAATGCCGAACTCAGCTGCTTTTTCCAGGACTTCCTGCTGAGAGGTCGGCAAATAACGGTGATCGCGGTCCACACCCCAGTCGAAGGTATCCCAGCCCCGCAGTCCCCGCAGGATCACGGGATCCACGCTGTGGTAGCGCTGTTGCAGGTAATGTGATGTCCATGATGATGGATAATTCGAGATCAATCGCGGCCTGTCGCCGGAAGCGGATGGGTAGGTGAAATAAGCGAAGAGCGGAAAGTCGAACCCGGCTGCGGCGGACGCCATTGCCTCATGGAGATCGACGGCATCGACGCTTGCAGAGAGTTGCTCGACCAAGGTTTCAAATACGCGATGCATCTGCGCTTAGCGTACCTCGCGGAGGTTGCTGGAAGCCGACGGAGACGTGGTTCTAAATGATGGCCTGTCCCTGCAGGGCATACGACGCGCCGCCGTCATCACCGCAATTGCTGTGCTGCTTCCGATTGGAGAGAGCTCCGCCCACCTGACCAACTACCGATGGGTGATATTGCGACGTTATCGATGAGCCGCGTGTCGCCAAGCCAAGCCGCAGCAAGCAAGCGTGCCGGTCGGTCAAGGCTTGCTAACGATTGCAGGTCTGTTTCTCCGCGAAGCTCCAGGTATTCGAGCTCGCGATAGCCGGCAGCCAGAATTGCTGCACGCGCTTCATCAAGCGTAGGCAGGATGGGGGAGCCGCGTGCAAGCCGCTCGGCCGTATCGAGCAGGACCGATGCTAGTTTTGGGGCAATGGCGCGTTGGGCTGGGGAGAGCCGCACGTTACGCGACGATAGCGCAAGACCATCGGCTTCGCGGACTGTCGGACAGGGCACAATAGTGATCGGAATGTCGAGATCCCGGACCAAGCGCCTGACAAGCTGAAGTTGCTGAAAATCCTTTTCGCCAAAAAAGGCGAAGTCAGCGCCGGCCTGCAGGAAGAGCTTGGCCACGACCGTCGCCACGCCATTGAAATGGCCGAGCCGGAATGCGCCGCAAAGGCATTCGCTGATGCCGGACACTGAAACGGCCGTGGCGAAGCCCACCTGGTACATTTCCTCTGTGTCCGGCACATAGAGCAGATGCGTGCCCAGCAGAGCGAGCTTGGCAGCATCGTCGCTTTCCGTCCGAGGGTAGGCAATCAGGTCGGCGGGGCTGTTGAACTGCTTGGGGTTTACGAACAGCGTCACGATCACCCGCTCGGCCCTTTCGAGCGCCTTCCGCACGAGGCTCAGATGCCCGTCGTGCAAGGCTCCCATGGTCGGCACAATACCGATCGTGGCACCCGAGCGACGCCATTGCGCAACGACGCCGCGCAGCTCGCTCACGGTTCGAGCGATCGGCACGCTCATGTGAAGTCACCGGCCTTCAAGGCGTTGACATAGAGATGTTCGACCGCCGGAAAGTGCCGGTTCCGCATATCGGTGGCGTAAGCGGCGATTGCCGCCTCAGCCTGCTCACCGAGCTCGGCATAGCGTTTGACGAACTTCGGCCGAAATGAGGTGAAGAGCCCGAGCATATCGTGGCTCACCAGAATCTGGCCGTCGCAAGCTGGCGAGGCACCGATGCCGATGGTGGGTATGTCGATATCGGCGGTTATCTGCCGTGCAAGCTGCTCCGGTATCTTTTCCAGCACCAAGGAGAAGGCGCCAGCTTCAGTTACCGCCCTGGCGTCGCGCCTGATCCGCTCTGCATCGGCTCCCCGGCCCTGCACACGATAGCCTCCAAACGTGTTTACCGCCTGCGGCGTCAGGCCCACATGGGCCATGACAGGTACGCCGCGCGCGGTAAGGAAGCGGATGGTTTCCGCGATGGTCTCGCCGCCCTCGATCTTTACCGCTGAACAACCGGTCTCACCCATCACGCGCGCAGCGTTGCCGAAAGCGTGCTCTGGGCTTTCCTCGTAGGAACCGAAGGGCAGGTCGACGACCATCAGCGCGTGTTCAAGGCCGCGGCGAACGGCCTGTCCGTGCATGATCATCATGTCGAGCGTGACCCCCAGCGTCGACGACAGGCCGTGCAGCACCATGCCGACGCTGTCGCCGACAAGAACGATGTCGCAGTGGCGATCGAGCAGCCTCGCGACCGGCGTGGTGTAGGCCGTCAAGCATACAAGTGGCGTCTGGCCTTTTCGCGATCGAATATCTGGAGGAGTCATCCCTTTTATCTCACCAGCCGCGCTCAACCGAGGCCCCTTCCCTTACGTTACCAACAGCGGGTGTCGCGTTTGGCATATTTTTGTGCGACTGCGAAGAGCTAAAAACAGCGCTTGAGTACTCCGGTGTTGACGTGCTGGCTTCCAAGGTTACATTCAATCGATTAAGGCGCTCCGTTGGGCCAACCCGCTTTCGCAAACATGGATCCTCAGACAAGAAGAACCAAGAAAGGCAAAGCCGCCGTCAAAGCTGACGAAGCCAAAGTGGACCTGACTGCCGTCGTGGTCGCCGTAAACGACAGTGAGCCCTGTGTCCTCACAGTCGGTCATGCGGACACCCTCCCTTCTGGACCTTTTGCCCTTGAGCATCGATCACTGCAGTCGGGTTTGAGGGGGTGGGTGGAGCAGCAGACCGGCCATGCACTTGGATACATCGAGCAACTCTACACCTTCGCCGATCGCGATCGCATCGGCACTGAGCGCCACCAGCGCGTCATCTCAATCAGCTATCTCGCATTGACCAGGAAGGAACAGGCAACGAACTCGGCCGCGTGCGGCTGGCAAAGTTGGTACGAATATTTTCCCTGGGAGGACCACCGCTTCGGCACGCCGCCTGTGCTGCTCGATAGATTGCGGCCCCGCCTGATTGAGTGGGCCGGCGGCGCCAGCGAGCCGACCACTCAACGCGAGCGCCGGCAGCGCGCTGCGATAGCCTTCGGCTTCGACGACCGCCATTGGAACGAGGAACTCACGCTCCAACGCTACGAGTTGCTCTATGAAGCTGCTCTGATTGAGGAGGCCGGTGGCGGCAGGGACGCGATTGCGGCCGCGGCTGGCAAACCAATGGTCGCTGACCACCGTCGTATTCTGGCAACCGGGATCGCGCGGCTGCGTTCGAAGATCAAATACCGGCCGGTCGTGTTCGAGCTTATGCGGCCTTCCTTCACGCTGCTGCAACTGCAGCGAACCGTGGAAGCTTTGGCTGGCAGGCTGATCAACAAGCCGAACTTCCGGAGATTGGTCGAGCAGCAGGAACTTGTTGAGGAGACCGGGGAGACCTCCCTCGACACGGGCGGCCGACCGGCGAAGCTTTATCGCTTCCGGCATGCCGTCCTCGACGACAGGGCTATCGCCGGGACAAAATTACCGCTGGCGCGGGCTTGACATACTTATAGTCAAGGTAGATATATTCCCTTATTGTCAAACCGAATATAATCGAGGCGCCAATGACTGGGGCGTTACCTATGGCTGCGTCCTTGTATGAGCGTGTCCGGCGGGTGATCCCACCCGTTGAATGGCCCGCGTTCGCCGGCGATATTGAAGCCATCTTAGCGCTGAAGCGTGAGCGCAATGCGGTGGTGCTGGCGCACAATTACCAGACGCCCGAAATTTTTCATTGCGTGGCAGACATCGTCGGCGACAGCCTGGCGTTGGCCCACAAGGCGGTGACGGTCGACGCCGACATCATCGTGGTTGCCGGCGTTCATTTCATGGCCGAGACGGCAAAACTGCTCAATCCGAACAAGACCGTGCTCATCCCGGATCTCCGCGCCGGCTGCTCGCTGGCCGAATCGATCACGGCAAACGACGTGCGGCTAATGCGGCTGCGGTATCCGGGGGTCCCCGTTGTTACTTACGTCAACACTTCCGCCGCCGTAAAAGCGGAGTCCGACATCTGCTGCACGTCCGGCAACGCCAAGGCGGTGGTGGAATCGCTTGGCGTGGCGCGTGTGCTGATGCTCCCGGACGAATATCTGGCGAGGAACGTGGCAGCCGATACAGACGTCGAGATCATCGCCTGGAAAGGCCATTGCGAGGTGCATGAGCGCTTCACCGCAGCAGACATCCGGGAACTGCGCGATGCCCATCCAGGCGTCATCGTGCTGGCCCATCCAGAATGCCCACCAGACGTTGTCGCGGAGGCGGAGTTCTCCGGCTCGACCGCGGCGATGTCGGATTATGTCGAGCGTGAGAAACCGAAGCGTGTCGTCCTTCTGACCGAATGTTCGATGAGCGACAACGTCGCGGTCGCGCATCCCGACGTCGAGTTCGTTCGCCCATGCAATCTGTGCCCGCACATGAAGCGCATCAACCTGGCCAACATTCGCGCCGCACTCGAGCAGAACCGGCATGAGGTCCGGATTGATCCCGAAATTGCCGGCCCCGCCCGCCGCGCGGTCGAGCGCATGCTTTCCCTATGAGTCTGGAGGTTCGCGAAATCGCGGGGGCGCCGGTCGTCATCGGCGGCGGCATTGCCGGCCTGATGACGGCGCTTCATCTGGCGCCGGAACCGGTCGTGCTTTTGACCAACGCGCCGCTTGGAACCGGAGCCTGCAGTGAACTTGCCCAGGGCGGTCTTGCGGCAAGTCTCGGGGGCGACGACGGCCCAGATTTTCACCTTTGCGACACGATAGCTGCCGGCGACGGACTCTGCGATGAGGCCACGGTGCGGCGAGTGGTACGAGCTGCACCCGAAGCGATTAGGACGATCCAAAGGTTCGGCGTCGACTTCGACCAGCACCCTGACCGCGCGTTGCGACTTGGGCTCGAGGCGGCACACTCGCGACGGCGGATTGTGCATGCAGCCGGCGACGCCACCGGTCGCGAGTTGGTGCGCGCGCTCGTCGCCGCGGTTCGGCGTACAGCCTCGATCACCATTATCGAAAATGTGGAGGTCCGCCGGCTGGTCGTGCAGGACGGGTCGGTCATCGCCGTGGTCGCAGCAGGACGAGCCGGCGCGCTCGCTCTGCCCACGCGTCGCGCGGTGCTGGCGACCGGCGGCGTCGGCGGGCTGTTTTGCGACACGACAAACCCCGCTGGCTCATGGGGTCACGGGCTGGCGCTCGCCGCATGGGCGGGGGCGGAACTCGCCGACTTGGAATTCATACAGTTCCATCCAACTGCGCTCGACGGTCCGCGCCGGCCGATGCCGCTGGTGAGCGAAGCCGTGCGTGGCGAAGGCGCGGTGCTCATCGATGAGCGAGGAGAGCGCTTCCTCGCCGACACACCTGGCGGTGAACTTGCGCCTCGCGACGTCGTAGCGCGCGCCATTTGGCACCAGCTTGCCGTTGGACGCCGCGTATTCCTGGACGCACGGCAAAGTCTCGGCCCGAGATTTGGCAAGCGTTTTCCAGGCATCGCCGAATTGTGCCGGAGCGCAGGAATCGACCCAGCGACCGACCTGATCCCGGTGCGCCCGGCGGCACATTATCACATGGGCGGCGTCGCCGTAGACAGCGCCGGCCGCAGCTCCATCGAGGGATTGTGGGCCTGCGGTGAGGTGGCCTGTACCGGCCTGCACGGCGCCAACCGCCTGGCCAGCAACTCGCTCACCGAAGCGGCGGTCACCGCGAGCTGGGTTGCCGAAAGCGTTGCCGGCACGTCGTATACCCGGCGACCGCGCAGATGCTCCACATTCGTCCCTCCACGACCAGACGCTTCCGTGGTCCGCCCGATTGTCTCCGCCGCCCTGGGTATCATCCGCGACGGCGAGGCAATGCGCGAAGCGGTGGCGACCCTGCTGCCGATCGCAGCCAATAGTGTCGCTGCCTCTGGTCCGGCTTTGGTCTCACTGATGATCGCCGCGGCGGCCCTGAGGCGGGAAGAGAGTCGAGGCGCGCACTGTCGGTCCGATTTCCCGCTCCACGATGCCAACGTGCGCCCATCACGGCTGACACTGCACAGCGCAATGCGGGCCGCGGCCGCACTCGATTGCCGGGCTACCATACGGAGCACTTGATATGACTTCATTCTCCCCCCTCCCCGCGACCCTGATCGAACCGATTGTGCGCGTTGCGCTCCTCGAAGACCTGGGCAGATCCGGCGACCTGACCACCGATGCGGTTATCCCGTATGATTGCACTGCCACGTTGGTGCTCAAAGCGAGGCAGGCGGGCGTCGTTGCCGGGCTCGATCTGGTCTCGTATGCCTTCCTTCTCGTGGAACCGGCGATCAACATCCAGATCTGGCGCCCTGATGGCAGCGAGGTTGGGGCCGGGGAAACCATTGCAAGATTGTCCGGACCCGCACGAGGCCTGCTCACGGCCGAACGCACGGCCCTCAATTTCTTATGCCGGCTGAGCGGCATTGCCACTGCCACAGCGGCCATGGTTGAGGCCGTGCGCGGTCACAAGGCGAGGATTGTATCGACGCGAAAGACGACGCCCGGGCTGCGGGCATTGGAGAAATACGCCGTGCGCGTCGGCGGCGGTGCCAATCACCGGTTCGGCCTCGATGACGGCGTGCTCATAAAGGACAACCACATCGCGATCGCCGGCGATATGCGCACAGCAATAGAGCGGGCGCGCGCCGCAGCAGGGCATATGGTGAAGGTCGAGGTCGAGGTCGACACGCTGAAGCAGCTCGATGCAGCGCTCGCGATTGGTGTTGACGCGGTGCTGCTCGACAATATGTCGGTCGAGGATCTTGCCCGCGCGGTTTCTATAGTGGATGGCCGTACGATCACCGAGGCGTCCGGTCGGGTGATGCCGAAAACGGCGGCGGCGATTGCGGCGACCGGTGTCGATCTCATCTCCATGGGTTGGCTGACGCACAGCGCCCCGATCCTCGACATCGGCCTGGACATGCCGGACCACCAGAACATCTGCAAGCACTTGAACTGAGGATTACGGCGTGAGGAGCAACATCAGCTCGGCAGGCGTAGGAGGTGCTGGAAAGACGTGCCGCAGCTCGCCTTTAGCGAGTGCGCCCCAAAGCCAAGAAGGCGTACCGGACTAGCAAACAAAGGTTTGACGATGACGATTGGAATGAACTCGGAGTTCGACGTGAACCAGACCATGCAATCGGTCGACGGAACGCCTCCGCGATGGAACCGCAAAGAGGCCGAGGCCATCTACGGCATGCCATTCAACGATCTGCTGTTCCTGGCTCAGACGATCCACCGCCAGAACTTCGATCGAAACCGAGTGCAGCTGTCGCGGCTCCTTAGCATCAAGACCGGCGGGTGCCCCGAAGATTGCGGCTATTGCAGCCAGTCTGCGCATTACGAAACCGGTGTGAAGGCGTCGAAGCTGGTGGACGTCAAGCATGTCATCGACGAAGCGGCCAAGGCGCGTGATGGCGGCGCAACGCGCTATTGCATGGGCGCGGCGTGGCGAAGTCCCAAGGAGCGCGACATGGACGTTGTGGTCGCCATGATTGAGGGCGTCAAGGCCCTCGGCATGGAGACCTGCATGACGCTCGGCATGCTCGATCTTGAGCAAGCTGCTCGCCTGAAGCAGGCCGGTCTCGACTACTATAACCACAACATCGATACCTCTGAGCGCTACTATGGCGAGGTTATTTCAACCAGGACTTTTGCCGACCGGCTGAAAACGCTTGGGCACGTGCGCGCGGTTGGGATGAAAGTCTGCTGCGGCGGCATTGTCGGGATGGGAGAAGAAAAGACCGATCGCATCGACATGCTGGTCACGCTCGCGAACCTGCCCGAGCCGCCGGAAAGCGTGCCGATCAACATGCTTATTCCCATCGAAGGCACGCCGCTTGCCGCGGCCGACGCCATCGATC
>NZ_RZQG01000469.1:0-4654 GCF_003998635.1 Mesorhizobium sp. M7D.F.Ca.US.004.03.1.1 | reverse complement strand
AAATATTTGACCTTGATGGATTTCTATCATGAGCGCCCATTTTCCTTTCACCGATGAAAGGAAAGCTCGATTGACTCGGCCGTCTCTGTCCGATCTGTGAACCGGCGTGGTTCCGTCTTGAAAGAAGCCGGATGCCGAAATGGCAGCCGCGCTTCATGGAAGGAAAGTCAAGCAATGCGCCAGGTATCGCCCCGCTTTGCACTCGATCACATGGCGGCGCCCCGCCTTGACGTCAGTGCGCTTTTCGCGCTTGCCCGTGACCAAGGCCTGACCGACGTCCAAATCCGTTACCCTCATTTCAGCAATCCTGTCGCACGCGGCATTCCGGCTGCGGACGTTCGGTTGGCCGCTACCGAAGCGGGCGTCACGATCATCTCTGTCAACGCCTTGCAGCGGTTCAACGACTGGACTCCAACGCGTCAGGCCGAGGCAAGCAACCTCGCCGATTATGCGACGGCGTGCGGGGCGGAGACGCTCGTGTTGGTGCCGGCCAACCGCAGCTCGTGGCCCACCAATAGCGAGCGCCAGGACAATCTTCGTTTCGCTCTAAACGAGATCAAGCCAATCCTCCAGTCGCGGGGTCTGATCGGTCTCATCGAGCCGCTGGGTTTCCGAACCTGCTCGCTTCGATCAAAGAAGGAAGCGGCCGAGGCCGTTGCCGCGGTTGATGGCCAGTCCGTCTTTCGCCTCGTGCACGACACGTTCCACCACACCCTGGCCGGGGAGACATGCCTGTTCTGCGAGCTTACCGGCCTGGTGCACATTTCAAGCGTAAACGACCCGACCTTCTGGATTTACCCCGATCGCTTTCTTGCAGGTTCCGACAATGGCAGCCAGATTCAGGCGCTGCTGGATGGCGGCTACGCGGGACCTTTCTCATTCGAGCTGGTCGAGGAAGTCCATTCTCTGGACGATCTCGCAGGCGCACTTGCCGCCAGCATCGACTTTATCCGGCGAGGGCTATTGTCGTCAAAGTAGATGGTGACAGGAGTAGTGACTATAGGTGCGCCTGAATTTTCCGTGGGTTCACAGCGGGGCAGCCATCCGAGATGCCTCCTGTATCATTATCTCCCGCATCCAGATGCTTGCCGGATCGCTATTGTGGAGGGCCGGCCATTGGAGGGTCTCGGTGAATGTGGGAAATGGCAGCGGAAGTTCGATAACCCGCAGGGGGAACGTTTTTTCGAAATGCCTGACCAGCCGTAAGGGCATGGTCGCTATACGAGCTGTGCCGGACACCATAGGTGGAATCATGCTGAAGCCCTGCACGGCGACCTCGACACGTCTCTTAAGGCCATGCTCAAGCAAAAACCATTCCTCGATAGACGGCTTCATCGTACGCCCGAACCTGACCGCGACGTGCCTCATCGACATGTATCTCTCGAATGTAAGCTGCTGTGGCAGCTGCTTGTTTGTGGGACAGCCTACGCACACGAGCTTCTCGTCAAACAGCGCAACGCTTGAATGCACACTCGACGTGAACATATCCGGTAGAATTAGAAAATCGACGTCACCGCGCCGGAGAAGCTCATCGGGGCTATCGTCGACAGGCAGCAGTTCGAAGCTGACGGCGGGGGCTTCCCGTGAAATACGCTCCACAAGCTTTTCGAAAAACACGAGCGTGACGAAATCGGAAAGAATGATCCTGAAGAGGCGATCGGCTCGAGCTGGGTCAAACGGATCCGAAGAAATAATCGAGCACTGGATGTGCTGGAGAGCGTCGCGAACTGCGGGGGCAAATGCTGCCGCACGCGGGGTTAGAAATCTTTCGCGACCTCTTATCGTAAACAGTTCATCGCGGAAATAATCGCGCAGTCGGGCGACGGCCGCACTCATGGCGGGCTGACTCAGGTTAATCCTGCGTGCCGCCGCCGAGAGATTACGCTCCGTCAGGAGTGCGTCGAGCACAACGAGGAGATTTAGATCAAGTCCTTTGAAACGCATGTCATCAGCCATCCATGGGATGGATGCCTTTAACCGAAACAAACGACTTTAACAATTTAGCATTCTTGCAATCTTTTGTCGCAAAAAGTTTATGATGGATGACGTTAAGGTCCGACATATGAGCCGCGTGATCTGCCGAAGCGAGCAATCGTTCGTACTGTGCAGGTCAGAGATTGGCAGTTTGAAACGCCGGGCCGATGGCGCCGGTCTATCAACCAGCGTCTTCGGCGGCCCCGACCTAGCTAGGCGTGGAACCTAATAGGGTGCACCTTTCCAGTCCGAGGCGACTGATGGGCGGTTTGATCCTAAGCTGCCGTGAGGCCTGTGCCAATTGTATCGGCGAGCCAATGCAGCAGTCCGGCAGCGTTTTTGAGAGCTGTTGTAGGCTCGGCCTAAGCCCATTGGCGCAAGCCTATCTGAACGAAGCGCTTGGCCTTGCCGCTATCCGGTATGTGATCTGTGGTGCCTTCTCGTCCTGCTGTTCTTGTTTTGGAACGCCCTTATGGTGAGCCCATCCGGGACGTGGGGCACCGGGAGCACAAAGGTGCAGGCAGGCCGTCAATAGACCGTGGGCTGAGAGCCCGAGCTCGTTACATGGCCGCCCCTCGCGACTTTCCCGGATGCGCTGCGAGCGCGGATCAGTAGATGTCGTGTTGCCCGCCAGCTCCCGTCTTTGACCGAGCCAAGAAGGAGGAACGGGCATGCTTATCATCGGACTGGATATTCACCGCGCCTTCGCCGAAGCAGTGGCATGGGAGGAGGGCAGGCTCAGGCGACTCGGCCGCGTCGACATGCGGCGCGATCTGCTGGCGGCGTTCGCCGCGAAGCTGTCGCCGAACGATGTCGGGGTGATCGAGGCCACCGGCAACGCGACGTCCGCTGCAGCTGTGGTTGCGCCGCATGTGAAGAAGGTGGGGATCGCCAAGCCGAAACAGGTGTTTATCGTTGCCTATGCCAAGATCAAAACGACGATCGACGCCGACGTTCTTGCGCAGCTCTATGCCAGCGGCTTCTTGCCAGAAGTCTGGATTGCGGACGAGCCGACGCAGGCTCTGCGTCGACAGGTGACACGGCGCAATCAGATTGTCCGACAGAGATCTCGATTGAAGAGCGTCATCCAGTCGATCCTTCATAGCCACCTGATCCGTCCTGCCCGCATGCTGACCTGTGCGGCGCCAAGGGTCGGACCTGGTTAATCGAGCAGGTCGTACCGCAGGACGAGCGCCTCGCGATCGATGGGCATCTGCGCGAGTTCGACCGATTGGGCGAAGACCTCCAGGTCATCGAACGCGATCTTGTCCGCTCGGCTCTCGAGGATGAAGGCGTGAAGCGGCTGATGACCATTCCCGGCGTCGACATCACCGTCGCGCTGGCGATGAAGGGCGGCGATCGGCGACGTGTCGCGCTTCGACGATCCGCAGAAGCTCGTGACCTATCTCGGGTTGAACCCAAGCGTCCAGCAGTCCGGCCAGGTCCGGCCTACCATGGGCGGATCACCAAGCAGGGCCGTGGTCATGCGCGCGGCATGCTCGTCGAGGCGGCCTGGGCGGCCGCTCGTGCTCCCGGACCGTTGCGAGCCTTCTCCCTGCGGCGTGCGAGCCCGGCGCGGACAGCATGTCGCGGCCGTGGCAACCGCACGCAAACTCTCTGTCGTGATCTGTCATCTGTTGAGAAGGGCGAGAGTTACGCGTGGGCTCGACCCTCCCTGCATGCCAAGAAGCTTGCGCGATGTGGAACTCAAGGCCGGGAGCAAGGCTGTGCGCGGCCAAAAGGGAGCGCACGCCTACAACATAAAGAGCCACCGGGAAGAAGAGCGCCGCTGGGTGGAGCAGGCCGAGGGCGCCTATGCACGCCTCGTCGCCGGTTGGAACCCACGAGGTCCGAAGAGGGTAGGCACGGATGCCGCAAACGAGGCGCGACGATAGAAGCTGCGCGGCAGGGCTCTCATCTCGGACCCTGCTCTTCGCCACGCGGTCGTCCGTGCGCGACAGGAGAATAGCGCAGATTTATCAAAAAGGCTCTTGTCGATCACATCAGTGGTCTTGGGCGCTGTACGGCCGGGTGAAGACTTTGCAGGTGGCCCGGAAAGCGTTTGACCTGCAGCGAAGCAATTGTCGTCATTACGCGCTCGACCCGGGCGCCCAGCTTGGCATAAGGGCTACGTGGCCTCAGGAAGCGTCGTCGCCAATGCAGACCATGGACGAATTCCCAGCCGATGCCGAGATGCCGGTCGACCGTGCCTGTCGCCGTCCGGTGATGCGATGCCCCCGAGCGGATGAGTTCGCCCCGGATGCTCCCGGTCACGACGCACGGGTTCGGGTTCCAAGGCGCTCAGTTTTGTTCGCGCCCAATCGGTGTAGGACGCGGCAGAAATACGAGCGTGACGAAATCGGAAAGAATGATCCTGAAGCGGCGATTCGGTAGAGCCGGGTCAAACTATCCGACGAAATAAACGATCACTGGATGGGCGGGGGAGCGTCGCAAACTGGAGGGCAAGAGCTCCCGGACGCAGCGTTAAGTTTGAATACCTCCGCGGACATGGTCGCGAGCTTATCGCGCAAATAAATCGAGCAGCCGAGCGCCGGCCGCACTCATGACCGGCTGGGCTCGGTTAATCCTGCATGCCGCGCCCATGAGGTTACTTGTCCGGAGTGCGTCGAGCACAACGAGGAGATGTAGTTCACGATCTTTGAAAAGCGTGGTCAACCAT